>CAXUGH010000173.1:0-6272 GCA_964250365.1 uncultured Ktedonobacteraceae bacterium | reverse complement strand
CCGCAAGGGGACGCCCCTACCATACCACGAGGCTACTTGTAGAAATGATTCGTCTATGGTAGGGGCGTCCCCTTGCGGGCGCCCTGGCTGCACCACAGACTTCCCCACGCCTCCGTAAGGCGGCGAGTGACACATCAAAAATGTAATATATCATACTGTTTCTTCATGCTATCACACATTATTGTATACTATGGGCGTATGAAGTCCATTACTGATTGGCATAGCTCATGTTATCGAGCACAAGTACTACAGAAAGAGAGAGCAGAACAATGCAGGAAAAAACTTCTGTGAACCTACCAGAGCTTACAAGCGCATATCCTCTCTTCCCTGAGCAGGTGAGGCAGTATCAACAAAACGGACACATTTTGTTGCGTAACGTTGCCTCTACTGAGGAAATCGCATTCTATCGTACCGTGATTAAGGATGCCGCGCTACAATACAACACGGAGAAGCGAGCATTAGAAGAACGCGATACCTATGGCAAGGCGTTTCTGCAAATTACGAATCTGTGGGAACGCGATGCCTCAGTCAAACGCTTTGTGCTGGCACAGCGTTTCGCGCATGTTGCCGCTGCTTTGATGGGTGTCGAACGTGTACGTATCTACCACGATCAGGCGTTATTCAAAGAGCCAGGAGGAGGTCCAACGCCCTGGCATCAAGACGCATATTACTGGCCTCTGGACACAGATAATATGATTACGATGTGGATACCACTCGTCGATGTTTCTCTTGAGATGGGGCCGATGATCTTTGCCAGCGGCTCGCAAAAACAGGGATTTTTAGGACACTTCGCCATCTCGGACGAATCGCAGGCAATATTTCAACGACTGGTTGAAGAACATCATTTTTCACTCAGCGTGCCTCAGCCGCTCAAGGCAGGTGACGCGACCTTCCACGCAGGCTGGACGATCCATAGTGCCCTCGGCAACACATCGGAGACAATGCGCGAAGTGATGACGGTGATTTACTTCGCTGATGGAGCGCATGTTGTAGAACCGGACAATCCTGACCGTGCGAACGACATGCAAAGCTGGCTTACAGGTCTCAAACCCGGCGACCTTGCAGCAAGTCCGAAAAATCCTCTTGTATAGGCTTCTCGCTTGCAGAAAAAAGTAAGTTGGTGTCATAATGGAAGTGAGCCGGACACTGTTGTTCGGCACTTTCATTACTTCGTTGTGCAACAAAGAGAGGGACACCTACTCATCATGACACAATCTGCAACGAATCGTCCACTCCGGGTGGGCGTACAACTGCATCCCCAGCATACGACGTACCAGGATTATGCCGATGCGGTGCGACGCTTTGAAGATATGGGCGTCGATACCATTTGGGACTGGGATCATTTTTTTCCACTCTATGGCGATCCACAGGGCAACCACTTTGAGGGCTTGACGCTACTGACCGCAATGGCAACGCTCACGAAGCGAGCGCAGGTGGGTACACTTGTCACTTGCAACACCTATCGCAATCCGGCACTGCTCGCCGACATGCTGAAAACGATTGATCATATCAGCAATGGTCGTGCTATTCTCGGTTTAGGTGCTGGGTGGTTTGAACGCGACTATAAAGAATACGGCTACTACTTTGGCACGGCGGGTAGTCGTTTGGCGGCACTTGAGGCGGCGTTACCAATTATTAAGCATCGCTGGGAGGTCGATGTCCCTAAACCGGTACACAAGATTCCGATTTTGATTGGCGGCGGTGGTGAGAAGAAGACGCTCCGCATCACGGCACAGTACGCCGATATGTGGCACGGCTTCGGTGACGCCAACACTCTCGCACATAAAATGGAGGTGCTGGACAACTGGTGTAAGGAGGTTGGACGTAATCCACAGGAGATCGAGCGTACAGCGGGCACCAACAAGGATGACTCCAGCGCGACTCGTGATGGGCTGGTCAAAGCTGGTGTGACACATCTTATCCTCGGTATGCAAACGCCCTGGAACTTTGACGAGACGAAAAAGCTCATCGAGTGGCGCGATAGCAGACAAGGGAAATAGACATAATTTGGACACAGAAAATCCGATGGATTTTCTGTGTCCAAATTATGTTGAGGGACGATATGACAGTCAGAGTTGTTGCTTTCGATGACTCACAACAGGTTGAGCCATTGGTGGAACAGATCGTCGATATTTACCGCGAAGCGTTCGGGCAGGCTCCCTATTATAAGGATGAACACGACGTGCGCTCCTTCGCGCGAGTTTTGCCGCTGCATATGCAACGTGCGGGGTTTCGTTGTGTCATCGCGCAGGATGAGGAGGCACAAGCGATTGTCGGCTTTGCCTACGGCTATACTGGTGCTGATGGGC
The DNA here is from genome assembly GCA_964250365.1 of uncultured Ktedonobacteraceae bacterium. Taxonomy (GTDB): domain Bacteria; phylum Chloroflexota; class Ktedonobacteria; order Ktedonobacterales; family Ktedonobacteraceae; genus JBBQVS01. The sequence continues at coordinate 3,963 of CAXUGH010000173.1, read as the reverse complement.
AATGGTGGCACAACCTTGTGTTGCGCGATCTGAACGACGAAGATGCGGAATTGTGGATGAGCGATGTCTTCGAGGTCGTGGAGCTAGCGGTACGATCCTCGGCACAGGGACACGGCTACGGTAGCAGAATTCATGATACGCTACTAGCCGGACTTCCGCATCGTACCGCCGCGCTCTCAACTTATGATGTCGAGACAACCGCGCTCAAGCTCTATGAGAAACGTGGTTGGGTCACGCTGCTACGTCACTTCATTTTTCCGGGCTATAGCGAGCCATATAGGATTATGGGGAAGAAGTTACACTAAAACTATTTGCTTATGATTTTTTCCTAGCATTGTATTGCAAAGGGTTAATATTTTGCGCCGCCGCCTCGACAACTTGCCCAATTCTTTTTGCGCGCGTTTCGGGCCGTTTAGCACTTGTGATATGCCACAGTAGCTGTTTTTTCGAGGAATCGCTGAACGCCTCGAAATTTTGACGCGCCGTTGGATTATCCTCCAATGCTTGTACGAAGTCTTCTGGCATCGTCTGTGCTTCAATGGCATCATAAATAGACCAGAAGCCATTCTGTTTAGCAGCCTCGATAGTCTTGTAACCTGCCTCCGTCATCAGTCCCTGATCAATCAGTTTCTCGACACGCTCTTTGTTGATTTTTGACCAGGGACTCTTTGCCTTGCGTGGCGAGAAGAGTTGCATATAGCGTTCGTCATCAATAGCATTCGGTCGGCTATCAATCCAACCAAAGCACAGAGCCTCCTCGACAGCCTCTTCGTAGGAGACACGAGGCTGCCCACTCTGCTGCTTGTAATAGATGAGCCAGACACCAGGAGAGGTTGCGGCGTTCTTTTCGAGCCATATGCGCCACTCTTTGCGGTCTCTGGCATAGTATTGTGGAAGTTGATTGTTGTTCATCTCAGGCATATGCTACAACAATCATGTTACCAGGGCAAGGGGTTTCCGTAGCGGAAAAAGCCACCAGTCGGCCCGTTATCTGGCAAGGTAACAGCCCACACCACGCTCGACGCGCCCTTCTCAACAGGGCCAGCTCCCATCGCCTCCATGCCAGGAGCAGTCGCTGTTAAGCCAGGGCAAACCGAGTTGACGAGAATGCCAGTGCCTTCCAATTCGGCGGCAAACTTCGACGTGAGAGCATTCATAGCGGCCTTGGAGATGCCATAGCTCGCAACTGCACCATGATTGGTTGTCAGACCAAATTGCTGGTCGCCGTGCGAACCTGCTCCGCTTGCCACATTGACGATGCGCCCATGTTTGCTCTTACGAAGAAGGGGCAAGAATACCTGAATAGCTCGCCATGCTCCATAAAGATTCGTTTCAAACACAGCATGAGATGCCTGTAAATCGGCAGTAGTGGCTTTCTCCGACCAATCGACGTAGGCGGCGGCATTATTCACGAGAACATCCACCCGTCCGAACTCCTGCTCCATCGCCTCCGCAAGTTGACGAACACTTTCATTCTGTGTGACATCGATAGCATAAGGACGAACGTCAAGCCCTTCCTCGATTAACGGTTGCGCGGCAGCCTTAGCCTTGGCAAGGTCGCGTGCGGTGAGAATTACCGTCATACCCTGTCTCGCAAGTTGGCGACATACCTCAAGTCCGATACCGTGACTGGAACCTGTCACCACCACAATTGTTGCAACGTTTTTTTGATTGTCGTTGTTCATAAAAGCTCTCATCCCTTTCTCTGTTTAGATATGTGTTGATGGGAGTATACAAGAATTGGGTTGTGGAGCGATAACCAGAAGATGCAGAAAAATGACCAATTTCTATGATATGTGGGTTTGGATTTTCTCGTCAACAGATTGACGACGGTACTCAAGCGGTGTCAAGGAGAGGTTGCGCTTGAAGAAACGAGCAAAATGTGTTGGCTCGTCAAAGCTGAGGTAGCCAGCGATTTCCGCGATAGGAAGATCAGTATAGTGTAGAAGTTTCTTGGCTTCCAGCAGCAAGCGATCAGCAATCAGGTCGCGTGCTCCTCTGCCAAAGGTGGTTGAAACTGCTTGGCTCAAATGATTGGGTGAGACGTGCAGTAGTTCTGCGTATGCCTGGACGCTCTGTCGCGTGAGATAGTGCAATTCAAGAGCTAGCTGAAAGCGTTGAGCAAGCGAGGGTTTCGAGGCCGTCTGTTCTTGGCTCAAACAGTATGTCTCGTACAATCCTTTGCAATCAAACAACAAAGCCAGGAGCAGAGCTTGCAATATAGGTACTCGATAGCGATGCTGGCTCTTGAAGGTGTGTAGCAGACGAATAAAGTGGTCTCGTAGAGCGTCCTTTGCTTGAAATGTAAGCGGAAGGATATTGCTCTCGATTGGATTGAAAAAGGGAAAGTCTTCAAGCAAAGGTCGCGTATGATGACTTAGAAATTCGGGCTGAAAATATACGAGGAAACCGCGTTGCGCCTTTCCGCGTATCCATGTGGATACATGTCCTGGTGGTTGAAACGAAATCGTATTGCTCGGTCCCTCCACTCGCTCCGTGTTGAGTTCTATAGTTGCATCATGTGACTGCTCTTCAAGCAACAAGACACAGTAAAAGCGTAGTGTATAGGGCGGCATCACCCTTTTTGTAGAGGGATACGTCTCTTCAAGGGTATAGATATAAAAGTCGGGCAGGTCGGTACGGCCCACAAAGCCCATAGCTTCGTTGCTCTGGTTGATATCGTCGAAGTGAAGTATTCTTCTTTGGTGCTGCATTACCAACTTGCCCCTAACACGTCAGTTCCCGTGCCATCTATAGATACCTTGCTGTTGCACTCTCTCGAAACCAACCCCTTGATACTGTGCTAACACGTTTGGATCGTCACCCCATGATTCCATCTCGATATCAACTAGCTCTTGAGTACGAACCCAATTGGCGGCTTGGAGTAGGAGTGGTAGATAAAGATTGTTCATGCGCTGCTCTGGCACAACTCCTGGCGCATCGAGATAGCCTGTGCGCTTGCCTCTTCTTGCACTTAGTTGTGGCATGTCAACTTCGCCATGACATGTCCCCACGACTTCACCCGCTTGCGTGAAGAGGAGAAAGATGCCTTCTACATGCATCTCCTCCATAAAGCCACGAAGGTCTTCCGCTGTCACATGCTCCCAGTGTCCCCACAAGCCTTGAAAGGCGCGATTGTACATGTCTAAGAGTAGCGGAAAATCGTTCGCGGGGTTGTATTTGCGTATAGTGTAACCCGTAGGCCACGCTGGTTGGGGTATGGCTTTATTGCTCGTAAGTCGCAGAACGGTGTAAGCCGCAACGGGAGTGAAGGCTCGCTTACGTAAAAAGTCTATTGCGTCCTGGTTCTGGGAGTCGGCACTGGCAAGGATATCTTGCGCTTGCAATGCTTGGGCGCGTGCTACAACTCGTTGCAGTAATACATTCCCGATGCCATGCTTACGCCATTCAGGATGTACGCCAACATAGATATCCGCATGTTTGTTTTCTGGCACCTTCCATGCTATTCCAACGGCTAGTAACTGCTCGTCATTATCAGGCAAAGTGACTACCCAACGGTCTTGCGACGGATTATGTCCTGAGAGCGTCATTTGGGCTTGCAGCGTCTCTATGCTGATATCTTCGCCAGCGTGGTCAACGGCTTCGATCTCGGCTAGCAGTTGTGCTAGACGAGGTACATCGGTGTTTGGGTCGAAAGAGCGGAAAGAGTATTGTGCTTCTGTTGTCTCTGCTGTCGGTTCTGCTGTCAACTTTTCATTGCCTTTCTAATAAGAGTGTGAGGATTTGTTTAAGCAATGTTGTATGTTCTGTAAGCAATATCGTATGTTCTGTAAGCTTGCTATCTTGCTCGGTGAGACGTTGGCGCATTTCGGTTTGTAGTCCGACAATTTTACCATCTTCTTTGGTTTGTTGTTCTCTCAGTTCGGCGAGTTGTTCATTGGTAAAACGGTCATGAGCCATAAGTGCATCAAATATTCTATCGTACTTCTCGTTTAGTTGTTC
>CAXUGH010000172.1:0-11063 GCA_964250365.1 uncultured Ktedonobacteraceae bacterium | reverse complement strand
CTGCTCACGAGTGCGATAGGCATATTCGACGGCAAGCTGCGTTTTGCCGATGCCGCCCAGTCCTGTGAGAGCTTGTGTCTGGGTCAAAGCAACACGACGCGTTGGAGTGCTCTCGTCCTGACCTGCACTGGTGAGGTGTTCCTCAAGCAGACGAAATAGTTCGTCGCGTCCGGTAAAATAGGGATTGCGCTTATAGGGAACGATCCAGAGCGGAGCGATGGTTGTGGGAACATGCGTGGTGTGCTCCTCGCTTGAGACTTCTTCCATTGGAGGAGGAGCTGGCAGTGCTGATGGGTCTTCTCTGAGTCCTAACTCTTCTTCACTTTTGCCAAAGAGGGCCGTCAGCTTTAAGCGGAAATAAGGTCCTGGAACGCTCACCTGCCGTTCCCAGCGTTTGATCGTGGCAATGCTTGCACCCACCTGGTCTGCCAACTCTTGTTGGGACCAGTGGCGGTGTAGTCGTTCGGTTCGCAGAGGGGACGTGTTCCTCCCTATGTGTGGCGATTGCATTCCAGAAATCCTTTTCTCGTCTCCTTCACAGCAAGATACTCTTCAGTATAGTCATAGAGAGACAAGAAAGGCAAGATGACCCCTTTCACAAAAATGACCCTGAAAAATGATCCCATATGAACTTCATCCCTCGCCACATTGTCGGGTATGCTCTTGGGGTACGAAAGAAGTTTCGTTTACTATACATTGAAAGGATAGACTACCATGCTTCCCTGGTCTGTACCGCTCCAAGGTCGTTTTGACGAAACTATATTTTCCAGCGAGGTGCTGAAAGGCAACCTACTTAGCGACCCTTCAGATCGCCCTTTATGGATCTATCTTCCTCCTCAATACGATGAAGTATTGTATGTGAGTCAGGCAAGCGATGATCCTGACGTGCCTTTTGTGATTGAAGCTGCTGTTGCCTCATTAACAGAAGGCAAAAGACAATTATTATAGGTGTTCGTTGAAGGTCATTTCACCACAAACAAAACCGTTGTTCTCATCTGCATTCACTGCTCGCTTCTCTTGAAGCAGTTTGTGAAGCCTTGTGAGAACAACGGTTCCTCATGAAGAGCGGGAGACGAGGCTCGAACTCGCGACAGCCTGCTTGGAAGGCAGGAACTCTACCACTGAGTTACTCCCGCATAGTCGGGGTACACAGACTTGAACTGTGGACCTCCTGGTCCCAAACCAGGCGCGCTACCAACTGCGCCACACCCCGTCTAATCTGTCTGAACTATAGCACTCTTCGCTCTCCCTGTCAAGTCCCTTCTCGCGTTTGCCCTATGCTCTGCGGTTAGCGTACTCCACGTTTGCGATAGCGCAGCTTGAGCATGAACAGGTTCCAGCGCGTCCTGAGCATGTGAAATGGACCGCCACGACGCAGAGGAGTGATGGTGGCGTTGCCGTAACGAATTGATGCTGGACGACGTGGCCTAAATACAAATTGAGAGCAGGCTACCAGCACGATACACACCAGACCGATAATCGCTAAGATACCGGTAAACTCTGTTGGACTGTTGTCCAGATATGCATAACCACCCGCGATAAGGGCGATACCGACTGCGATGACGAGCAGCCAGTCTGAGGTGGTTAGGGTGAGAGAAAAGTTGCTTCTCGGACGTGGACGCATACGCGGAGTGGGTTTGCGTCGAATTCGATCACTGAATTTCTGCCCAATGCCTGCCTTGGGTTCTGTTTGCTCCAGGTTACGCAGAATCTCTTCGATCTCGCGTTCATATTTGTTTGGCATAGCGCACTGCTTCCTTGAACTCACCAGGACACTCTTGATTGTAATGATACCAACTTTTACGCATATAGACAAGTAGTTTCGGTCTCAATTTTGTACATTTTCTGTTGCGAGCAAAGCCCTGACTTTTTCGACCACCTCTAGCGGATGAAACGGCTTCGTAATGTGTTGATCGGCACCCACATCGGCACTGATTCGTTGATAGATATGCTCGGCATGAGCCGTCATGATGATAACAGGAATGCGGTGTGTTGTCGGGTTATGCCGCAGATTGTGGCAGAGACGAAAACCATCCTCTCCTGGCATCATGACATCCAGAATTATGAGATCGGGTAAGCGTTGAGTCAGATGTCGCTGTAGCTGTTGACCATTGCTGGCAACATCGACCTCAAAACCGTTGTGCCTAAGGGCGAACGTGAGAATCTCACGCACCTCTTTGTCATCATCAACCACTAGAATATATTTTATCATATGTTGCGTATTTTCCTCTGATGCCATTTTGAGCGTACATATTGACGTGTTATACTCCCTCTGATACTATAGGCGTATATGTCAGATAGCATAGAAGTAATGTAGAAAAGGTGGCATACATGGCTAATCAACTCCTCCCCTGGTCAATTGTCCTACAGAACATTCTTCGATCATCGGCTGAACGCAAGCGCATATCTGCCGCGCTCGGCATGTCGGATATGACGCTTACGCGCTGGGCAAATGGAGAATCCACTCCTCAACGTCCGCACCTTGTTCATCTTGTACAAGTGCTACAGCCGCATCACCGCGAAGAGATTGTGATTGCACTCAAAGAGACGTATCCCGATATTCACGCATGGCTCAATGCCGATGTCGAGAATCGTATTGCTCCAGAATTTTTTGCACAGGTTCTCAATGTGCGTACAACCACTACAGAGAGCTTGCGCTTCTGGCGTATTAGCGAGATGGTACTCAAGCAAGCACTGCTCCAACTGGACCCAAACAACCTCGGCATGGCGGTAAAGCTTATTCAATGCATGCCACCGGTCGATGGAAAAATCCGTAGTATTCGCGAGTGTGCTGGCAGAGGTACACCACCCTGGACCGACGACCTGGAACACGATGTACTCTTTCTCGGCCTTGAATCGATGTCGGGCTATGCAACCGAGACACGGCATTTTGCGAGTGCCGACGATCTCAGGAAAAGTAAAACTGTTCCCGCCTTTCAAGGTGATTTCGAGATTAGCGCAGTCGCTCATCCTATCCGTAACGAGGGACGTGTTGCTGGCTGCCTGCTAGCATCGAGTACGCAAGAAGCTTATTTCACGCAACAACGCATTGCTCTGGCGGCATCATTCGCCGATCTTATCTCTCTTGCCTTCGACAAAAAGGACTTTTATCCAGCCTCCTATATTCAATTACGTTTTATGCCACCGTCAGCGATACAAAAACCTATCATCGCTACGTTCCGCGAACGTGTGACAAGAAGATTCCGTACATCTGGACGGAGTGGTTCGCGTCTCAGCAATCCAGAGATCGAGCTTGCCGTCTGGCAAGAGATCGAGGAAGAGTTGCTGTCTTTACCGGATGAGACAATCGAGCCATATCTTAGCTAGTTGACCGTGCCTTTCATGTGTGTCTTGTCAAGAATAAAACGCACTATTCAATGTTGTATTTACGCATGAGATAGCGCAGTTGGTCTACCTTGGTAAAACCAAGTAATTCGGCTGCGCGAGTACGATTGTGCTTCGCTGTCTCTAACGCGACTCGGAGCATATGTTGTTCTACGCGTCCGATGACCTCTTCCATAGAAAAGCTGCCGGATGGTTGCTCTTGTATCCAACGCGCGAGGGGATCGAGCGTTTGCGGCACTGAATCCACCGTACCTGCAATTTCGTAAGGCAGATGGCTGGCGTCCAATTGCTCTCCGCTACTTAAAATCATCGCACGTTCGATTACATTCTTTAATTCTCGCACGTTGCCGGGCCAGCTATAGGCGAGCAAGAGGTGTTGAGCCTCCGGGTCAATGCGGCGCACGTTCCGTCCCAGTGATTTGTTAAATTCCTCTATGAAGCGTGAGGCGAAAAGCAGGATATCGCTCGGACGTTCGCGCAAAGGTGGCAAGCTGATTGTCAGAACGGCAAGTCGAAAATAAAGGTCGGAGCGAAACGTGCCATCTTTCATGGCTTGCTCCAGATTGCGGTTGGTGGCAGCTAGCACGCGCACGTTGATCGTGACTTCTTTGTTGCCTCCAAGTCGGAAGAAGGTACGCGTCTCCAATACGCGCAGCAGTTTTGCCTGCATATCGAGCGGCATTTCTCCAATTTCGTCGAGGAAAAGCGTTCCGCCTTCGGCAAGTTCGAGTAGGCCGCGCTTCTGCTTTCTTGCGTCGGTAAAGGCGTACTGCTCATGTCCAAATAACTCGCTCTCTAACAAATTGCTGGGAATGGCGGCGCAGTTCAGGGGGTGGAATGGCCCGGAGGCGCGTTGGCTCTGCTCGTGAATAGCATGCGCGACGACCTCTTTGCCGGTGCCACTCTCACCGATGATGAGAACGGATGCATCACTACGGGCGACCTTGGCAACCATCTCAAACACCTTGTGCATACCCTCGCTCTGCCCTACAATGTATTTGAAATGATAGCTATCGCTTTTTTCGCGTCGCAACTGGCGCAGTTCACGCGACATAGCACTTGTCTCAAGGGCACGCTGCACAACGAGCAGAAGTTCCTCAAGGTCGAATCCTTTGAGCAAGTAATCCGAGGCACCAAGCTTCATGGCATCTACCGCCGTTTGAATATCTGCAAACGCGGTAATCATCACGACGGGCAGGTCTGGTTCTTGCTTGTGAATGCGCGAGAGGACCTCTAGTCCTCCCAGTTTAGGAAGGCGCACATCGAGTAGTACGAGGTCGATAGTATTTCTTTCCAGTTCTTGCAAGCCAGCTTCGCCGTCCGCTGCTGTATAGGCATCATAGCCGCGCTTGCGAAGGTAGCGTGCGAACTGATGAGGGAGATGAGGCTCGTCGTCGATAATCAAAATAGCTAGGCTCACACTTCTTCCTCCTCTGGTATGTTTGTTATAATGGGCAGACGAATAGTAAAGGTTGTTCCCTTGCCGACTTCGCTTTCTACAAGCAGTGTGCCGCCGTGATCCTCTATGAAGCGGCGCGTGATGGGTAGGCCGAGGCCAATACCATGTGCCTTTGTGGTAAAGAAGGGCTTGAAGATATCTTCAAGGTGTTTAGATGTGATACCGCTACCTGTATCGGCAACTAGCAATTCAACCCATCGAGACGGTTCCCTCTGCTGCTTGCTTATTTCGTGGCAGGTGATGGTTAATATGCCACCATCGGACATCGCTTGCATGGCGTTTGCGTAGAGATTGAGTAACACCTGCTCAATCTGCCCCATGTCCACCCAGAGAATAGGAACGGGATCATAGACACGGCGAATCTGGATGGAGGCGTCGGCGTACTGCACTTGTAGCAGTTGTAGAACGTGATCGCTCAAAGCAGGAAGATTACAGCGCACGCGATGCAGTTGACGTGGGCGGGCGAAGAGAAGCATGTCACGTACCAGCGTATCTAAACGCTCCACTTCCTTGAGCATCACGGAGGTAGACTCGTGCGCGATCTCAACTCGCGCGGCCTGTTCTGGATTTGACTCTGTTGCCCCTTCATCCGCGAGGTCATCTATCAACATCTGAATGGAGGTTTTTATCGAGGCGAGGGGGTTGCGTACTTCATGCGCTAAACCGGCAGACATCTCTCCCAACACGGCGAGCCGATCAAGCCGACGCTTCTCTTCTTCCAAGCGATGAATGGAGGTAACATCGACAAATGTAATCAGGGCACCAACCTGTTGTTCGGAATCATCGCGCAAGGGTTGCACATTCAGATCGAGAACAAGTTCCTCGCCTTGCTGCTTCGACAAGAGAAGCGTCCCATGCTGTGTCTCGCCAGTTGTAAGAACATTAAATAGGGCGTCTTTGTGCAGAGATGAAGCCTGTGCGAAATAAGAAGAGTCTTCTTGCTGGGCGTGCGGAACGGTATGCGTATTCATGAGAACCGCCAACGATTTTCCTATGACGTTGTTGGCAGAATAGCCAAGTATCGTTTCGGCGGCAACATTGAACGTTGTAATATGGCCTTGCATGTCTAATGTGATTAAGCCGCTGGGCATGCTTTCGAGAATTAACGCCTGAAAGCGTTGGTCTTTCAGCACCTGACGGAGCCATTTTCGGGCTTGATTGCGAGCTTCGACCACCTCAATAACCAGATGCATATTTTCTAGCACGGCTCCCGCCTGTCCCACGACGACTTGAATGAGCATTGAATCTTCGCGCCTCAGCTTCCAGGGTTGACGATATCCAGCGACAACGACGCCTAGCACATTGGATGCTTGCTTGCCTCCATACGTTTTTTGAGAGGGGCGATTCGTACTCTGGACAGGACGTGTGCCAAGCAAGGGAAAGGCAAAGAACGTGCTTATCTCTGGAGCCACGTAGCGTAGTAGCTGCGTTGCATGAGGGTTATTGACATCGCCAGGGCGTTCGATAACAAGTGGTAGCGCAGATGTCTGCTCCTGAAAATACGTTGCAAGGGCATCGTGAAGTTCGGGAGCAAGCCAGTCGAGCTTTTCATGGAAGACCGAAAAATCTATCATCGCGCAGACATCGACGCGTGCAATCTCGCGCACGCGCTGTACGACAAGTGCCTTCAAACGTTCTGGCTCATAGAGCGAATAGGGCATCTGGCTACTCACGGTGGTAAGCTGAGATAGTGCATATATGCGTTCGCGGTCACGCTCGATGAGGCGGGTATTTTCGAGTAAGAGTGCCACAACGCCCGTTATGGCGGTCACAGCTTGCACCTCGCTCTGTGTCCAAGTCGATTCCAAACATGATTGCTCATACTCGTGCGTAAGTTGCTCAGTGCGAATAGCAACCAGCACACCGAGGCAACGTTGTCTATAAACAAGCGGGGCAATGACGTGCTTTGGACGTAAAGAAGGGATGATAACGGTGGTTCGTGTACTCCATGCGAGTACCTCTGGTTCGTCGCCATCGAGGGCGATTGGATTGATGTGTGCAATGGCAAGTAAGGATGCAGACCAATCGGGACTATCATCGAAGGTGCCAGCGGCAAACTGGAGAGTTTCACCAACTTTCTGATACAAGAGGATGCTGCGACATTTGAACAGGTGCGCTAGTCTTTTTGGGAGGCTATCACGTAGCGTGCGATAATCAGTAATAGGACTGGCTTCAGCCAGGAGCGTCGCAATACTCTCAGCAATTACAATGTCCGAATCGCCGTGTCTCACTTCCAACATTCCCTTCGCCTTCCCTTCCATCATCATTCAGCATACTATACCAGAAATCGCTGTACATTACATCAAAAATTCTTCAATATAAGAAATTTGTCAGGAGAACGTATCTATTCTCTTTCTTGGTTACAATAATCAGCGGCTATAAGAATATTTATATATTGCAAATATATCATACATATGAGAAAATACTTCCACGAATGAGGGCTTGTTTGTATAGCACGCTTATGCCTAAGGCAATTTTTATGAAGAGGATACTATGGAGGATTTAAAGTCTAACTTTCAAGCTGACGCTCTGCCGCAAGAGAAGCCAGATCCGCTTGCCACTTCAACAAATCGGCACAAGGTGTTTCGAGCATTGCTGATTCAGCGTTGGGCAGCGATTTCAGGAACACTCACGTTTGGCGTACTCTATTTATTCGTTTCGCCAAGACTGCAAATTCCTTTTATCCCCGTATGGTTGCCACTTGCGCTCGAAGTGATACTGCTATTGCCTTCTACATATGCGTTGATAATGCATCGTCATCTTTCGCAGTGGTGGTTGCGGACTCTAGGTTTTCTCCTCGCAGGAGTTATAACGCTCACACTTGTTGTCAGTATAGCACTTCTGCTTGTCAGTCTTCCCAAGAGAGGATCATCGGGTTCGATTAGTCTTGTGCGAGATGCCGTCATACTATGGGTGTCGAATATTCTTGTCTTTGGGCTATGGTATTGGGAGCTTGACGGAGGTGGTCCGCTCAAACGCCACCTCATGGATCACAAGGCGATTGATTTCATGTTTCCACAGCAGGTAGACGGAGATACAAATGGCTGGGCACCGCATTTCATCGACTATGTTTTTCTTGCATTCAATACAGCAACGGCATTCAGCCCAACTGATACACCACCATTAAGCCGTCCCGCGAAGGTGTTGATGATGATCGAGTCGATTATTTCGCTTATTATCGTTGCGGGTATTGCGGCACGAGCGATCAATATTCTGGGCGGATAAGGCTAGACTCTGAATGCGACTTCCTGCCCTTCGTCGTCACTTCCTCTTTTGACTTTACTTACAGCAGGAATGGTCGAAGCAATTTCACGTCCCGATTTGAAAACATGCAAACGCGCGGGCACAAGTCGTATTGCTTCAAAGGCTGAGGGAGCGTCGAGGATGAGGAAGTCGGCGGGTTTGCCCTCTTCGATGCCATAGCGATCCTGGATACGCAACGTTTTAGCGGCACGGGTGGTAATCAGGTCGAATACGTCGGAAATCTCTTCGTAGCCGCTCATATGACAGAGCAGGACTGCGAGTTGTGCGGCGGCGAGCATATCGCCTTTACCGAGCGGAAACCAGGGGTCCATGATGGAGTCGTGACCGAGCGAGACGTTGACACCTGCGACTAAGAGTTCTTTGACGCGTGTGATGCCGCGCCGCTTGGGATAGGTGTCGAAGCGACCTTGCAAGACGATGTTATCAAACGGGTTTGCGACGACGTTGACTTGTGCCTGTGCGAGCAAGCGTAAAAGTTTGAAGGCGTAGGCGTTGTCATACGAATGCATGGCGGTACAATGACTCGCGGTGACGCGTCCCTGCCATCCCTGCGTTAGTGTATCGGCTGCCATCACCTCTGTAAAGCGCGACAAGGGGTCGTCGGTCTCATCGCAGTGGCAGTCGATATCGCGGTTGAACTCTCGCGCTAGCTCGAATACATAATGCACATCCTCTACACCCATGTCGCGCGTCTGCTCATAATGCGGAATGCCACCCACAATGTCGCACCCTAGTTGCATCGCCTCGCGCATCAGTTCGCGCCCATTTGGAAACGAGAGAATACCGTCCTGTGGAAAGGCGACGAGTTGCAGGTTGCATATGTCATGCACCTCTTCACGTACCTCTAATAAAGCGCGGAGGGCGGTTAGATGAGGATCGCACACATCGACGTGACTACGGATATGCAACGTACCCTGTGCGACCTCCCAGCGGATCGCTTCGGTTGCGCGTTGCTTTACATCGTCATGCGTCAGGCTCGGTTTGCGCTCACTCCAAATCTGGATACCTTCGAGTAGCGTACCACTTGTGTTATAGCGCGGTTGTCCAACGGTCAACACGGCATCGAGATGGACATGAGAGTCGATGAAGGGCGGGACAACGAGTCGTCCCGCGACATCGAGCTTCTGCATCGCACTCTCCGAGGAAAGGTCAGGGGCGATGCGTACAAAGCGGCTCTGCTCGATAGCGATGTCTACGAGACCTGATTGGCGATGCAGTTGGGCGTGCCTCAGCAAAAGGTCATATGGCATAGATACTCCTTGGATTACTCGCCGCCTACGGCGGCGAGTAAAAAAGAGAGACTGGGGCACAGCCCCAGACCCCAGTCAAGGGGCGGCTGCCCCTTGCATCCCCGCTACTTACCGTTTCGACGAGTTTAGTTCGATGCGGCGCAGAATGAGGTAGGAGATGGCGGCGAGTACCACGCCTAGCTCGAAGCCGATATCCATGCCGTAGGGCGCATTCACGAGACGCGCGATGGGACCGACGGCGAAGATCGTTTGCTTGCCGATGGTAATGACCTGCGCGGCACCCAGGACAACTCCGACAAGGCCAATCGCCATAGAGACTATCGCCGCCCAGCCAAGTGGTAGTCGGCTACGAGTATTCCAATCGTCGAGATTGTAACGTCCATGACGGAACACGAAATGTTCGAGGATAAGAATGATTGACCACGGACCGAGCCAGTAGGCGACGAGCAGGAGGAAGCCGGAGAGCGTTTCGCCGAAGTTCGCACCTGCAATGAGAGCGATGATAATATAGACAATCGCGCCCAGAAGCGTCCATACGGCACGGTTGATACGCTGGAAGGCGCGACCAAGCACCTGCATGGAGAGGCCGAGGCTATAGTCGTTGGGAATGTTGTTGGCGATGACGCTCAAGGCCAGCAGAATGACGATAACGGCACCAAACGCTCCAAGCGGTTTCACAGCAGCTGCAAGGAGGTCGCCGCCCAGTAAGCCTTTTAGTGATGCAATAGTGGTCAAGCCGAGGCCAAGTGTTTCGAGCAGGACACAGGGTATGAATACACCTAGAAATGTGAGCCAGAAGATGCGACTCGACGGTGTGTTCTCCGGCTGGTTGACATTGTAGTCAGCGGCGTAGGAACTCCATCCAGTGGCGAAACCGTAGATGGCACCACCGAAGGAGAGCCAACCGGCAACTGTCGCGGCATTTACTACGGGCGTGGGAACATAGGAAAAACGCGAGACGGAGGTTACAAACATGATGGCGAAGATAATTGCCATCGGTATCCATGCATAGCGTTCGTAGCGATGCACATATTTGTAGCCATAGATGCTCACCAATGTTGTCAGTAGAGCGATTACGAGAACGCCAACCCATGTTGGGACGCGTCCATTGGTCAATGCGCTCACCAGTTGTCCGCCGATGATGACGTTGACGGCGGACCAGCCGATACAGGCGGCGACGTTGAAGAGTGCCATGATGATGCCACCCACCCAGCCAAAGGAGAAGCGTGAGATGGTCATCTGGCGTAGCCCAAGTTTGGGACCGAGCGTGGAAAAGAACGCGACTGGTAAGACGCCGAGCGCATTAAAAAGTAGAATAATTACAAAGCTGTCCCAGAAGCCGAGTCCGAAGACGACGGTTGATAACGCTCCGAGCGAGACGGTCGAGATAACGAGGTTGGCAGAGAGCCACATGGTGAAGTTGTCGAAGATGCGTACATGCGAACGGGTCGTGGGTGATACGCGTTCGATACCGTGTGTCTCGATGCCTTGCTCAAGTTCTGGGATGGTGACGGGTTCCGAAATCATGATGAATAAGTTCTCCTTGTGGGATAAGCCGAACAACAAAAAACGCTGTGCTATGCGTAAGCATACAGCGCTGTACATTCAGTCTTATGAAACACTTCTATTATAGCAGAAAAAAAGATTTTTTTCCACGCCGCCTGCGGCGGCGCGAGTAGTTTATACGGTTAGGGGGGGGGGGGGGGGGGGGGGGGGGGGGGGCGGGGGGGGGGGGGGAGGCGGGG
>CAXUGH010000171.1:369-11068 GCA_964250365.1 uncultured Ktedonobacteraceae bacterium | reverse complement strand
AGAAGCGTCCTCATGCAGTCGCTTGATATCCACACCAAGCCCCGCAATCATGAAATATACGCGCTCGGCATCTCTAGCGATGCGCTGGTTGACCCAACCGAGTAGATCGCGATAAGCGCGGCTCAAGGGATGCATAGGGACGATACCTAGACCGACTTCGTTGCTGACAATAATAACCGTTTTTGAAGATGCGAATGCGGAAATAGTGGAAAGTAGAGCTTCGATATCGGCAAGAACACGCTCTTGTTGCTGTTGCACATCATCACTATGTTGTGCCATCCAGTTCGAGAGCCAGAGCGTCATGCAGTCGAGCAGGATTACGTCGGCCTGCTCGCTGGCTTTTTGCACCGCTGCTACAAGGTCGAGCGGCTCCTCAATTGTCATCCATGTGGAAGGTCGTGAGGCTTGATGTCGCGCGATGCGTTCGCGCATATCTTCATCGTCTGCGGTTGCGGTAGCGATAAAGGCGACCTGCTTGTTGCCTGTTGCAGCAAGACGTTCGGCGAAGGTGCTTTTGCCGCTTCTCGCACCGCCAAGAATAAGGACAAGGCGCGGCTGCTGATCCTGAATCATACAATAACCTTTATAACATCAAAAACTGCTACATGTTCCTAAACACCGCTGGTGTTTAGGAACATGTAGCAGTTTTTGATGTACTATAATACTTTGTGTGCTTCCTCTAAGACGCGCACGCGCTCTGTTGTTTGTGTCTGCGCTGTCACATCGAAAGTGGACGAAGGTAGCTCAATACCCTGTTTGCGTGCCAGAAACTCTAGTTTGCTGACAAGGTTCTCGATCACCTGGTCCCATAAGAACTGCTTCGCGGTTTGCATACCAGCGTGGCGAATACGCTTCTGTTCTTCGGGATGGCGTTGCAGGTAAAGCAGATAGCCGACAATCTCGTCGGGGTCTTCGGTCTCGGTCACAAGCGCATTTTCGAGCGAGATGGCGTAGTCCTCACCTGTACTGCCGGTAACGGCGAGACCACGTGCCGCCATCACTTCGAGCGCGACGAGGCCGAATGGCTCGTGACCACTATTGGCAAGCGTTGCATCGGCGGCGGCATATGTCGTGCGTACAAATTCTTCGGGTAGGAAGAAACGCAGGTTGTAAATGTCGGACGTACCCGCATTCTCGATGGCCTCGAAGCACTGCTGCAAGTTAGGACGCTTCGCCACCACATCCTGAATGCTCAATCCAAGCTGGTAGGCACGGTGAAGCACCTCGGCACCATGTGGCTCGATGCCGCCACGCACAAATAGCGTAACGGGATGACCACTATGCTTGAGACGTGCGACGGCCTCAATTGCCATGAGCCAACGTTTATCGGGGTCGAAGCGTCCAATCTTGAACAGGAAGAGGCGATTAGGGTCGCCATGTTGCGCGATGCCGCGTAAGCGTTCTACATCAGTATGCTCAACGGGTGCCAAGTGACGTGAGGGGATACCGTTAGGAATGACCAGTGGATTGACGCCGAGATCCCACATCTTATGCTTCATATATTTGCTTACAGTACATAACGTCGTAACATAATTGAGACGGCCCCAGTTGATGCGATACAGCGACATCAGGCTATTCAAATTCCAGAGTAGCAGAGCCTTTTGCCGCACACCATACCAGTGTAAGAGATCAGAGATACGGCACATCGCCTCGGCGGTATGCCAGTCCTCGCCCATAATCACGACCGTCTTTCCCTCAGCCACCGCCGGACGCACTACTTCATAATAGATATAGTAGGGGATGCTGTCATTAAAATCTCTAAGTTTAGCCTCTTCGCCATCATATACGCCATTGGGATAATATTTACTGAGCCATTGCCCCCAACGCTGGAGCGTCAAGCGTCCGTCTACGCGCAGTTCAGTTGCAGGTTTATAAGGGTCGCCGATAAAGATAAGCTGTGTTTTATAGCCCTGAATTGCTAGAGCTTCGCTGAGTTCGGTAACGCGCGTGCCGAGTCCACCAGCAGTGGAGTAGACATCGGGTCCTTCAAAACACAATAGCACAAACTGTGTGTTCTCCGGTGTTATCGCCCCGTTTAGTGTCATTGTCATGATATATCATCCTTGTGTATTCTTTGTCGATAGCCTTGCTATGTTTACGTACCTTCTGCCGCTATCGCGTACATCCTCCATACAGTATAGCATGAGACTTAATCATTGCGAAAAGTCGTATAAAGAGTTTGTTTCCAGCAAATGGCATGCTAGATGCGCGTCTAGCATGCCATTTGCTGGAAACAAACTTGAATTGAATTGCTAGCTAAGGGTGATAGCAACATCGTCGATGTAAAAATCGGTTGTCTGATTTGTCGAGTTATTTGTACCACGGAAGGTTAGCACGACAGGTTTTCCCTTGAAAGCAGTAACAGCACTGGTTATATCTATGCTCATCTGTGTCCAACCATTTGTAACATCCGTATTACAGTCTTGTTGCACAGTGTGCGCTCCACCGCCCTTCGTGTTTGCCAGTCTAACTGTAAAGTAGTCCTGACATTGTGTGGATGTTTTGTTAGTATCAGAGTAATACCAGTAGGTAAGAGTAATTGTGTTGTAGGTTCCAGCCGCAGGACTATTAAAGGTTTGTGAGATACGATCATCACAACCTGTGTAGCCACATAGATAGGCGGAGTATTGCCCTGTATGTGGATTAGTGGACTCGATCAGTTCGCTATCCTGCCCCGATTGCTCAGCCCATGACGTTGAGCCATTTTCAAAGCCGCCGTTATCAATCAATGATGATGTATTGGTTGAAGTGGGCGTTGGGTTGGGCGTACTCGTTGGCGTCGGAGTCGGCGTGTTTGTAGGAGTAGCCGTCGGTGTTGGAACGACTTGAGTGGGCACCACAAGGTCACGCGCGATGTTGTAAAGGTCCGGCGAACCTATACCACTCGCAAAGTCATAGCCTGTTGTTGCCGGATAGTGCAGATTATTTCCACTCGTTACATCATGAAATGGGGGGTATTGCTGTGACGTATTGAAGAGATGATACAGCGTAGGGTTGGAATGCCCAATCACGCTTGTATTGTGTGCTAGTAGATACTGATTGACTAGAATCAAGCCACCAGCCCATACAGGAGCCGCTCCACTTGTACCACCCATCGTCAACCAACCAGTGACAGGGCAACCAGCATTGACTACAGTACAGAAAATACTATACCCTGGCTTTGAGTCACCTGCTGCCGTGACATCTGGTACCTCGCGGTACCCGTTACTAGACTGATTCTGCACACCTGGACCGCTCTGCCACGAAGGAATTTTGAACAGAGTGCTGAGACCACCGCCACTACCTGCGCCCTCTGGGCCATGTAGTATTTGCGTTGGGTCTGACCATGCAGACTCGCTGACATACGTTCCGTTGTTCACTTGCAGTGTTGTAGCACCTACTCCGGTGACATAAGGATCGTCGGCTGGCGAGTCAACGTTCAGATTGGTATCCGCACAGTCGTAAGCACCAGAGTCACCCGACGCTGCGATAAATGAGATACCTTGGGCAGCACCCTGCTTGAAGATGTTATCCATTGTTTGTAGTTCAGGGTTGCCCGTACTATTCTCACAAATACCCCAACTGATTGAGACAATCTGCACTTTGTTATCGGTAACAATTTTATTGTAGGTGTCGTTGATACCAGGAGTTGTATTGGGACCTTCGTAGACAATTTGTTTCGCATGCGGTGCCACTGCTCCCGCAACCTCTATATCAAGCTCGGCTTCTACCGCTCCCTGACCTGCATTTCCGCTAAAGCCATCAACGAGTACATTCGAGATAGATGGCTGCGAAATACCATAGTTCTGGAAATATTGGTTCACATCGCTTGCCTGATAGCCGTCGAGTTCAAAGATACCAATGGTTTGATTGTCGCCAAGATAGCCATTTGTCTGTAGTGGTGCGATGTCATATGCGTTCAGAAAATCCGATGGCGCAAAACCACCAATAGGTCCCGATTGTACGGAATGATTGTGTTGTGCATGCGTGAGTGCCCTTTGATAGAGGGGCTGATCTGGTGTGCTATTGTCGAGACCGTCAATGGAGGAAATGAGCGATCCAACAGGATTTGGCACACTAGGGGGATCGTCGTTCGCATGAAAAACTTTGTTTCCTATTTTATAGTTTTTTATCTGAGTCCGAAAGCTATTTTGCACCTGTTTAACGGTGGCAGTAGCATCGATAAGCAGATTGTTGGGGGCAATATTAGTAACAGTAAAGCCTTGACCTTGCAGATACGTCACAACCTGTTGAACCTGATCAGAGGTTGGAGCAAACATCTGCGTGAATTGATCGGGGGTCAAAAAGTGATGATAGTAGGGGGATTGGGGGTCATAGAGAGCATTTAAGAAACCGTCAATATCGGTTCCGCCTCGCGTGTTCAGGCCGATTGTAAGTTGCATTGGTTGATTGGGATCAGCACTACTAATCTTTTGAGCATGTCTCGTTAATGGTGCTACCTGTGCATATAGAGTAACACGTCCTGTACTTGCGTGAGCCATGCTTGCAGAAATGGCGACCATGCTCGTTCCCACCACTACCAGCGCGGCTACAACTACCAAAGAGGTTTGTATAATGTTCCGCTTCATATCCTACACCTTCCCCAGACAGGCGGCACATTCCCACCAACATGCCGTGTCTACTTATGTTGTGACTACAATGCGTAGCCATCATAGAGCAAGAGATACTCTAAAAGTACCCATATTGAAAGAACGAAATACTTCTCTATTATAACAAACAAATTACGAAACAGGACTTTTGGGTATAGAGTAATAAAACTATGTCTCCGATGTTTGTATCGGAGACATAGTTTTATTACTCTATATATTTATACATATCAATGTCCTGGCGTCACAGCGGGTGTTGTCGCTGGCGTCGGTGATGGCACCGGTGTAGCAGTTGGAAGTGGCGTTGGGCTTGGCGTCGGCGTCGGTGGTGCCTTCGTTGGGCTTGGTGTCGGCTTTGGTGCTGCCGTTGTCGGTGTAATGCCCACTGTTGGTGTAGTACCACCACCTACCGTTGGCTGGGCTACAGGCGTACCAACGTTGCCACAGACAGCAATTCCGCAGTTGTACACAAAGATGGATATCGACGTGCTTGTCGGAACACTGTCATCAGCCGGAGGATCGGTTCCCTTTACAACAGTTGCGGTTGTTCCATCAGGATTAGGACCAGCATTTACAAGTGTGAGATTAGTAAATCCAGCCTTCCTCAGTACGTCTTCGGCCTCTGTATAAGAAAGAGTCGCAACATTTGGTATCCCTACAGTTGGTGTAGTAGAGGCGGCAGGTTTCATAGTCACGTAAATTGTATCGCCAAGAGGAGCATTACTACCGGCTCTGGGACTTTGAGAGGCAACAACACCTGCATCGCTAGTTGAATTATTTTGTATTTTGAATCCATGCTGTTTTGCGATTTGCCCAGCGTTTGCTAACGACTGATTCACAAGATCGGGTACAACAATACTTCCTCTGGCAGTAGGTGTCTTGCTGTTCGGGTCGGTGGCACCATGAAAAATTCCTAGTTGGTTGGCAAGAAAAATGCTGAAACCGAGTAACAATAATGTTGCCAGGACGATGAGTGCTGTGATAAGACCTGCGAAACGCGTTTCTTTCCGTTCGGGTCGTGCGAGTGCGCCTCGTTGAAATGGACGAGTTGAGCCAGAATCTGCAGGAGGTGTGTAGTATGGCACCGCTTGATTGTTCATACCCTGCATAGAGGTTGGCGACTCGCTGAAATCTTGCATCGCCGTAGGCTGATCAAAGGTAGGTAACGCGGCTTCGCGTCCATTGCCTACGATAAACGTCTGCTGATCGGGAATAGGCGTGACATTCGCCGCCCCGTTGTTACTTAGCACAGTTGCACTGTTCGCAACGTCTTGTTGTACTCCTGAACCATTAACAGGTACGTAAGCGGCGGCGGCACCATTATTGGATGATGAGGCACCCGGCAAAGATTTTGCAGGAGTAGCGGGTCCATTGCCCACGCGTACACCACTACCTGATGGACGCTGGGGGACGGTGTTGAAGCCAGAGGCACTCGCGGCGGTCTTCATACTGGCTGAACTTAATTTGCTGGGCAGATTTTCGCCCATCTCGTCTTCGCCTAGGACTTCGAGGGCGCGCGCGAGCATGCCACCATCACGATAGCGCATCTCAGGCACTTTTTCCAGACAACGCAGAATAATATCTTCAAGTACCTGCGGAATGTTCGGATTATATTGCGTTGGAGCGATTGGCGCGTCCTGAATATGCTGCATGGCAACGGCAACAGGAGTATCGCCATCAAATGGTGTGCGTCCCGTCAACATCTCGTACATCACGATACCGAGCGCGTAGACATCGGCAGCAGGACTCACGATTTCGCCTTGCGCCTGCTCTGGCGCGTAATATTGTACGGTACCAAGTGTCATACCAGTTGTGGTGAGACGTTCCGCGTTAATGTCTTTGTAGACGCTGGCGATACCAAAGTCGGTGAGCTTGATTGAGCCATCGCGCCCGACAAGAACGTTCTGTGGCTTTACGTCGCGGTGAACAATGCCGCGTCGATGTGCGGCACTCAAGCCCAGGGCGACATCATGAGCGATAATAATGGCGCGATCAATCGCAAGCATGCCGCGTGAGCGTAAGTAACGACGCAGGTCTGCGCCCTCGATGAGTTCCATGACAATGTAGTAGTTGCCATCGCTCTGCCCATAGTCATAGACTTGTACAATATTAGGGTGTGTCAACGCCGAGGCCGCCTTCGCCTCGCGTTGAAAGCGGGTGACAAATTTGGGGTCGGTGCTGTACACTTCGCGCAGCACCTTGACGGCGACGGTGCGCTCCATGCGTGTGTCGCGCCCACGATAAATCGTCGCCATACCCCCACGCCCGATGGGGTCTTGTAGTTGATATCGCTCACCCAAAACTTCGTTCTGCATTGCTCTCCGCACTATACCGCTACCATACTTCTCTTTCAAGATATGGAACATGCTTGCTACGAACACTAAGGCGTAGTGTCGATTACGTTGTTCCTAACAAGGAACCACCCGTAGCTATCTACTTTCGCGTTTCCATTTTACCCTATCTTGCGACATATTGGAACACCTCTACCCAAATGGGCAACTATTTTTAATATATTTTTTCTTTTTGCATGCCGTCTACAATGGCATGCAAAAAGAAAAAATATATTTATTTAGAGAAACGTTTGAAATGTTGTTGTACCCAATGTTCGCACGTCACCTGTTCGTCGAGTGATACGCAACGCATCCATATGTTCCAGAAGGGGTAGAATATATTTGCGTGAGGCTCCCAGCAGGTCACGAGCCTCAGCGACTGTGATTGTTGTATGCTCACTTAGATAGTCTGTTAACAATACTAACGCTTGACGGTATGTTTCCCGTAGGAAGAGTATTCCATCACCTAACTTGATGAGTTGCCCCTGCTCTATCAAGGCCGTAATCACCTCTGCACCCGCCATCGCCTCCGCTTCAGCACGAGTTGGCGGTGTGTAGGGACTAGTGGCGAACGCTTTCAGTATCCGTTCTACCTGTTGCTGTTGAAAGGCGGTGAAGCGCGGCTCGAAATTCGGTAGACGTATAAGTCCACCGCTAGTGCCTGCTCGTGCCACGCCTGTCTCGACGACGGCTTCCAGCATCCCCTCCGCCTGTAGTTCTGCGAATACTTCGTTTGCCGTTTTGAGTGAGAGATTCAGGCGCGAACGCCACTCTTCTTTCGACAAGCCACTACGCAAGGGGTAGTGTTCGTGCTGCTCGCGTACCAGATGCACCGCCTCATCTACCAGCAAATCCCAGATGTGTTGAGCAAACCAAAGTCCACCAACTCGTTTCACTCTTCCTTCCGATAACAACGTCTCTAGTAGCTGTAACGTCACATTTACCGATAAGTTGCTTTTTTTCGCAATGTCTGCCAATTCGTAGCCAATAAGTCCCTGCATTGTCTTGGAAGACGTAGCTCTGAGCGGGCGTCTATCGAGGGCTGCCAGTAGCAACTCCTCTGGTGTGCCGCGTGCCAAGCGTTCTAATGACTTGATAAGCTGCGGTTGGAAGCGTTTGTGATAGCGCGGCGCGATGTCAACGACCTCGCCTCCACCTATAGTTGTGCTTGGAGAGGGAATACGCAGGATAAAGCGGTCTCTTCGCGCCAGCACTGCTGGACGTTCAAGGCGCAGTTGCACCCATGCGGTCTGCCCCGGCTGCAATTCGTCTACATCAAGCAAGCGCACCTTCGCGGGAATTTCTTGCGACTCCACATAGAAATCGACGAGCGTGTTGTGGACAATGGCGCGTGGCGCGTCGGGCAAGAGGTCGATGTGTGCATCGAATAATGTTGTGGTGTGTAGCTGCCCTGGTAGCACTACCACGTTGCCGCGTACAAGGTCGGAACGCGCGACATTGGCAAGGTTCATTGCGACGCGGCTCCCTGGCTGTGCCTGCTCAACCTGTTTCTTGTGCGTTTGTAACGTGCGAATACGCGTCTGCATGCCCTGCGGCAATATCTCGATCTCTTGCCCAACCTTGAAGTTGCCATCCAACAGCGTACCCGTGACGACGGTTCCGAAGCCCGTCATGCTAAACACGCGATCAATCGGCAAACGGGGACGCGCGATATTCTGCCGCTCCTGCGATACATCCAACACGCGATCAAGCTCCGCAAGCAACTCTGGTATGCCTTCCTTAGTGTATGCGGAGACGGGAATAATCGCTGCTTCAGCCAATGTAGTTGGTTTGAGGGATTCCGCGATCTCTTCACGCACAAGTTCGAGCCACTCCTCGTCTACAAGATCGGCCTTGGTGAGCGCGACAACGCCACGCGATACTCGCAATAGGTCGAGAATAGCGAGATGTTCGCGTGTCTGTGGCATCACGCCCTCATCGGCGGCGACCACGAGCAAGGCAGCGTCGATACCACCCACACCTGCCAGCATGTTCTTGATAAAGCTCTCATGGCCCGGCACATCGACGATACTCATCTCACGACCGCTCGGCAACGTCAACCATGCGAAGCCGAGGTCAATCGTCATGCCGCGCTCTTTCTCCTCGACCAGCCGGTCTGGGTCGATGCCCGTCAGCACCTTGACCAGCGTCGATTTGCCGTGATCCACATGTCCAGCCGTACCAATGCAACTCATCCGCGTGCCTTCTACCTAGCTTCAACTATGAAAATATACCGTATCTAATAGTATAACATGCTGCTTCATAATAGGACTCCTGTAGATGCTCTAATGATATGAGAATCGGAGGAGAAAATAAATGTATCGCTTTCTCGTCATTATTGAGCTGGGAGAGAACAGCTATGGCGCATATTCGCCTGATCTTCCAGGCTGTGTCGCCGTTGGTATGACACGGGAAGAGGTAGAGAAGAATATGCGTAAAGCAATCGAGATGCACGTCCAAGAAATGATTGAGAACAACGAGCCAATTCCTGTACCTCATAATGAAGCTGAGTATGTCGATATCTCTGCCTAAAGTAGGGGCAATAATTCATTACGCCCTCGTCCCCATTGATTCCGTCCCTCAATAATTGGGAACGTGGTCTATAGGGACGAGGGCGTAATGAATTATTGCCCCTACAATTGCTAATCCCTATTCTGCAATGCCTCATACGCTAGTGCCGTAACCAGCCCATAGATGAGATGCGGAATCGCGTCGGAAGCCCAACCCGAAACGCCCCATGTCTTGGGATCGCTCACGCCCGATGTCGCTAACGGCACATCGCTTGCCGCCATTGCAGCCGCACCAATAATTGTACCAGCAAGCGGTATAGACACATCCTCGTCAAACTGTGAACGGATCAGACCGTAGAGTGCGCCTATGCCGAGACCATTCACAAAGCCCAGCAATGCGCCAATACCGCTCTCACGATTCTTCGCCGTGTCGTCTTCTGCGCCAACGCCTTTGGAAGAGAGTGGCACATTTACTTTCTTAGCGACCACGCCAACCAAGTCAGATGGCGCACTACTCGAAGGACGCGCTCGAATCGCCATATCCGCATAAGTTGCGATATTGAGTGCCACCGTCCCCAAGGCTCCAGCGATTGCACCCGTTAATACACCCATAGTATGAACTCCTTTTTATAAAAAGTATTTTTTACTTATAGAGGTACCTACCCTTTACACGTATCTCTACAACGTCTGGTTGCACGCAACCCTGTAATACACACTCAACCAACACATATCACTTGCCGCCGTAGTCGACAAGTGATATGTGTTGGTTGAGTGTGTATTACCAAAACATTCACTTTTCTCTATTAGCCCATCCTCTATAGTAAATAAGAGATGCATGAGGCTATGGACACTCCTATTTGCTACATAGCCTGATTGCATTCCTTTTTCATTCTACAGCAAAAGGAGTTTTTATCATGGGACAGATTCACGTTAATACCGACCTGATGCGTAACCTCGGCAACCTTTTCATTAGCCTCAATGAGCAGATTGCCAACCAGCTTGAGCCACAAATTGCTCATAGCGCCGCACAACTTGAAGGCGACTGGGTTGGTGTCAGCTATCAACACTTCAATGAAATCTTGATTCAGTGGCGTGCCACCGTCGCTCAACTTACCACGCACGGAGAAGAGTTGGGACAGCACCTGCAACATACCGCGCAACTCTTCGAGCAAGCCGACAACAGTTTGTAAGATACCAGGAAAAAGAAAATGTGGCCGTTTAGGGCCCCCCCGGGGGGGCCCAAGCCCAGTTGGTTTTTTTTTTGGGGCTTCTG
>CAXUGH010000171.1:0-359 GCA_964250365.1 uncultured Ktedonobacteraceae bacterium | reverse complement strand
TAATCAAACTAAAAAAAAAAATCGTCCCTGTGCAAGCACAGCGTGGGGGCCAAACGGCACATTTTCTTTTTTCTCGTGTGAAGGGTATAATTATGTGCATGAACGAAAAAATTGCATCCGTCCTGAACTCGCTACCGCATAAGCCCGGCATCTATCTCATGAAGGATGCCGACGGCACGATTCTCTATGTCGGCAAGGCGATTTCGCTGTATAACCGTGTGCGCTCGTACTTTCAAGAGTCAACCGACCTTAGCCCCAAGAATCGTAGCATGGTGGCACAAATCGACGATATCGAGTTTATCGTCGTCAAAAATGAGGTCGAGGCTCTGGTACTTGAGAGCAACTTCATTAAGCAGCAC
>CAXUGH010000170.1:0-11071 GCA_964250365.1 uncultured Ktedonobacteraceae bacterium | reverse complement strand
GGTGCAGGTCTCGGTGGTGTCCTCAAAGACCTCGGCATTGGTACGCGTTTCAGCTTCACAACGGCTATTATTCTCGGCTTGATTATCATGCTGGTCGTTGTTCAGATTGGAGCAGGCGCGGTGAACGGTCTGTATGGTGGCTTCTTTGTGCTGAACCTGCATGGCGATCCAGTCAAGGATGCCAGCCTGTTGAACATCCTACCGGCGGCAGTCAGCATTGGCACACTGATAGGAGCGTTGCTTGCTGGAATGCTCGCACGCTTCATGCCTGTCAAGTTGATGACAATGGCAAGCGTCATCTTGCTCGGCCTGATTCTGATGCTCTTTGCGTTTCAAGGCGTTCTGATAGTGGGAGTCGCAATCTTTACTCTGGTTGGTGTTTTCCAGGGCATCTTCCTGGTAGGCTATAACGCATTGATTGTCAAAGCCTCGCCGCAGGTGTTGGTGGGACGTGTGTCTGCGGCGGTGTCTTCGATCACGGCTCTGTCATCACTGATTGCAGCATTTGGTATCGCCAAAATTGTCGATTACTACAATCCGTTGCAAAATCCCCTCAGCCCTTTTGCGAAGAATCCGTCCAGCATCTTGACCATCATCTTCGCTATTGCCGGGGGTCTTATCGCGCTGGGAGGCTTAATTGGTTTCCTGATCTTTCTACGAGCAAGAGAAGGCGCAGAGGAAACTTCTCATATGGCTGTTGCTGAGGCGACTGGCGACTAGAAAATGTTTCTCTTACAGGAGGAGATGATGGCACAAGAAAAACGCATGCTTAACCTGGAGGATTTCTGGCGACTCAAAACGGTGGGTGATCCTCAGCCTTCGTCAGATGGGGCGCAGGTTGCCTATGTGGTGGGCAGCTATGACGAAGACAAGAATTCTGCTTCCTCGGCTATCTGGTTGGCCTCGTTGCAGGATGGTCAGTGCCGTCAATTGACGAGCGGAGAGAGCCAGGATATGCAGCCATGCTGGTCGCCCGACGGCTCGCAACTGGCATTTGTTTCGACGCGCCACGAAGGGAAGCCGCAACTCTTTCTTATTGAAGTGGCTGGCGGAGAGGCGCGGCGACTCACCAACGTTACTCATGGTGCGACTTCGCCCCTCTGGTCGCCTGATGGCAAGCACCTGTGCTATACGTCAACGCAGGATACGGATCGGCAAAAGGTCGCGCAAGAGACAGCTTGGTTTAAGGTACACAGTGATGTCAATACTGACGTTCCACATCTGCGACGGCAGGCCACACTACTGACACGTTTCGACGCACGAGGCTATATCGAGTCTCGTACACACCTCTTTCTGCTCAACCTGAACGACACGCAAACCGAGCCGCGTCAACTCACAGAGGGCAATTTTGATGCGGCTCAGGCAGTTTGGTCGCCTGATGGTACGCAAATCGCGTTTATAGCGAATCGCTCCCCCAACGCCGATGCGAGTTTAGCGAGCGATATCTGGACAGTCGAGGTTGAGAGCGGTGACTTGCAATGCTTGACTGATGGCAACCTCAGTTCTGCCTCCCCATCCTGGTCGCCCGATGGAGCGACCCTTGCCTTCTTCGCGGAACGCCCTTTGAACGCTCGAAGCGGTTATGAAGACCCGCACCTCTGGCTGGTTTCGCGTACAGGCGGCGATCAGCGTGATATCATGGCTCATCTTGATCGCACGTTAGCCGCAGTGCAACCCGACTATCTCTTCGGCGCAGGTGCTTCGCCACTCTGGTCTTTGGATGGGCGAACGATCTACTTTGTGAGTGCCGAGCATGGAGCAAACGCAATCTTCGCTCTTAATGTTAAGACAGGCGACTGCTGGCGTGTTTCATCCACTCCCGCTGATATCGTTGCCTTGCAAAGCGTGGCGGCGAAACAGATGTTCGTAGGTGTAGCGGCAACGCCAACGCAACCCTATGATCTGTTTACCGTTCCGTGGAGCGGGGGAAAACTTCAGCCACTAGTCGCCACCAACTCAGCATTACTTGCCGAGGTGAGCATCGCACCAACACAGCGCATCAGTTTTACGGGTCCCGACGGCTGGGAGATCGAGGGCTGGCTGGTCAGCCCTCCACAGACGGAGCATCCCTATCCGCTGATCCTGCATGTTCACGGAGGACCATACAGCGCATGGGGCTACAGTTTCTACTTTCAGGCTCAGGCACTCGCAGGTGCTGGTTACGCCTCGCTCTACATCAATCCACGCGGTAGCAAAGGCTATTCTCTGGCCTTCACACAAGCGGCTGACTGGGGCGAGAAAGATTTCCTCGACCTAGTAGCGGGCGTCGATGCGGTGCTGGCGATGGGAGAGGCTGATCCGCAGAGAGTGGGCATCACGGGCATCTCGTATGGTGGCTTTATGACCAACTGGGCAGTAGGGCATATCGACCGCTTTGCGGCTGCAGTCTCCGTCAATGGTGTCTCAAACATGGTAAGCATGAGCGGGACAAGCGACCTGGGTACGCTGTGGCTTGGCACACAATTTGGACGCTTCTGGGAGAGCGAGGAAACCTGGCAATGGTATTGCGCTCATTCGCCGATAACGTATGTAAAGTCCATCTCGACGCCTCTGCTCTTGCTCCAATCCGAGAACGACTATCGTTGCCCCATTGAGCAGGGCGAGCAACTCTTTTCCGCGCTCTGTGCCCGCCAGCAGACGGTGGAACTGATCCGCTTTCCCAATGCCAGCCATGTGATTGTTGGCACCGCCAGTCCACATCACCGCTATTTGCAGTGGAAGCTGACCCTAGATTGGTTCGAGACACACATGAAAACGCGCACTGTGACCGAGAAAGAGTTCTCGCAGGTAGGTAAGCGAAGCTAGATACTCTTTCTACCTGAACAACTGCGAAAGACAACGCGATGGATATACTTGTGATTGGGTGCGGTGTTTCCGGCCTCACAACAGGTTTGTGCTTGCTTGAAGCCGGACATAGCGTCACCATCTGGGCAAGAGAACTGCCGCCGCAGACCACCTCAAACATAGCGGCGGCAGTCTGGCTTCCCTTTAAGGCTTTTCCTGTTGAGCGCGTGACCGCGTGGGGAAAAACGACCTTTCAACATTTGAAGACGCTTAGGACTGAGCGGGAGAGCGGCGTCTTCATGACGGACGTGCTTGACCTGAAAACAGAACACAGTCCCGATCCATGGTGGGTCTCGGCGGTCGAGAGCTTTCGGCACGCGAATCACGACGAATTGCCTTCGAGCTATGCCGATGGCTTCGTCTTTCAGGCTCCAGTGATAGATACTGGCATCTACCTCGACTATTTGCTACACCGTTTTCAAGCGTGTGGAGGACAAATCTACCAGAGAGCAATTTCTGATCTGGCGGAGGCTTTTGAGAGATGCAACACCGTCATCAATTGCACTGGTTTGGGAGCGCGAGAACTGGTTGGCGACCAAAACCTACATGCCGCTCGCGGTCAAGTTATTCACGTCAAGCACACTAGTTTTCACAAGGCCATCATTGATGAACACAATCTCTCTCAACTCACCTATATCGTGCCCCGAACGCAGGATATTGTGCTAGGTGGAACCTACGAAGAGTGGAATGAAAGTACCGAGATGAATCCCGAGACAACTCAGTTGATTCTGCAACGCTGTACACAGCTTGTTCCTGCCTTTGCTACACTCACGCCGGATGATATTATAAGCATCGACTGTGGACTGCGACCTGTGCGTTCGACAGTGCGCCTTGAGGCCGAGCGACTTACTCCCCAGCGACTACTCATCCACAATTACGGGCATGGAGGAGCTGGCATTACTCTTTCGTGGGGATGTGCGATGGATGTCGTTGCCTTGCTCACAAGCATGCTTTCCACTTAGAGGAGCAGTCGAAAACCTTGTAAGGGAGAGCACTGCTTATTCCTTGAATTCAATCCAGATAGTGCCAGGCATTCCCTCGAAAGTTGAAACTCCGAAACACATAAAAGACACCACAAAGAGAAAAAAGAAAGTTTCCTCCTCCGAGGAAACTTTCGTCTTGTTATCCATTGACTTTACTATTTTATTATCTTATACTTGTTCCTAATACATTCGTATTTATACGAACTGAAAGGAGGAAATGCAAGGAATAACAGGAATACAAGAGATACTATCCAGTTTTGTCACTTTTGTGTTGTTTCATTCTGATAAAGTCTATTCAATTCGGATTTATGTGATCTACATATAGACTAACATCAGAAGTGAAAGATGCATAGAAAAGCTCTTGGTGTCAGACAACAAATGGCGATGTCGTGATGTGCATTGCTTTGAATAGGGAGGATTTTGCAATGAATGCATTTCCGCGAAGAATCGGAGTAGCGGACTCTTCTCAGTTGTTACCACTGGCAGAAAAGGGAGGGCACTGAATATGACGATGAAACGCCGCGAGTTTCTCAAAAAAAGTGTCTTTACCGCAAGTGGATTGGCGATTCTTGGAACGATTAGCACGACTCGTATTGCTCATGCCGCGTCAAGCGGTCTTTACTGGCCTAATGTAGCACCACTACAACCAGCAGCATTTTATCGCTTACCGCCAGGAAGCGTGAAGGCTCAAGGATGGCTAGCTACTCAGTTACAACTTCAGCTCAACGGCCTCTGTGGTCAATATAACCACGTCTCCCACTTTCTCGATTATAACAACACTGGCTGGATTCATCCCAGTAATACCGGTTGGGAAGAGGTTCCTTACTGGCTACGCGGCTATGGAGACCTCGCCTATGTTACGGGAGATGCTACGGCACTCTCAACCATTCAACAGTGGATTAACGGCATTCTTGCCACACAGCAGTCGGACGGCTTTTTCGGTCCAACTGCTCTACGCACCTCACTTAATGGAGGTCCAGACTTCTGGCCTTTCATGCCTTTATTGCGGGCACTCTGTTCCTTCCAGGAATATTTTAACGATGCTCGTATAGTGCCCTTCCTGACTCGATACTTCCAGTACATGAACGCACAACCAACCTCTGTGTTTACTCTGGGTTGGGGCTACACACGCTGGGCTGATACGATTGATGCTATTTACTGGCTGTACAACCGAACGAGCGATGCATTCTTGCTTGATCTCGTGAGGAAGATACATCAAAATTCAGCCAACTGGATGAGTTCCACCCTGCCAACGCTGCATAATGTCAACCTCTCGCAAGGATTTCGTGAACCTGCGCTGTATGGCGTATTGGATGGCGGCTCTCAGTACAAAACGGCAGCCTATCAAAATTACACGCTCATCCAGACGACGTATGGGCAATTTTCTGGTGGTGGTTTCGCTGGAGATGAGAATGCACGTCCAGGTTTTGGCGATCCACGTCAGGGCTTTGAAACCTGTGGCATCGTCGAATATATGCAGAGCCATGAGATTTTGATGCGTGTCACTGGCGATCCTGTGTGGTCGGACCGCGCGGAGAATCTTGCCTTTAACTCGTTACCTGCAGCACTTGATCCACAGGGCAAGGCGGGACATTACATTACCAGTGCTAACAGTATTCAGTTGGACGATGTTGCCAAAACGCAGGGGCAGTTTCAGAATACCTTTGCGATGCAGGCATATCTGCAAGGCGTGGATCAGTATCGCTGTTGCCCACATAACTATGGCATGGGCTGGCCTTTCTTTACCGAAGAGTCCTGGTTAGCGACTCCCGATAATGGTCTATGCGTCTCGCTGTATGCCCCAACAATGGTGACAGCGAAGGTCGGTGATGGAACAACGGTGACGTTTACGGAGCAGACCAACTATCCCTTCGGCGATACTATTACGCTCACTCTGTCCACACCAAAGTCACTCGCATTTCCCCTCTACCTACGCATTCCGGGCTGGTGTTCACAGCCAGTCTTGCAGGTGAATGGTCAAGGTGTAGCTGCGAACGGTGGGCCGTTGTTTGTGAGCATTAACCGAACATGGGCTAATGGAGATACGGTTACGCTGCGTCTACCGATGCAGACAAGCGTTCAGACGTGGGCAAACAACCATAACTCCGTCTCCGTCAACTACGGAGCATTAACGTTCTCGCTCCAGATTGGCGAAAGCTACACGCTCATCAACAATAGCACTGCCCAGATACCGGAGTATCAGGTGACGCCCACCTCATCGTGGAACTATGGTCTGGTGCTGGACAGCAACAACCCCGCACAGTCCTTTACGGTTCAGCAGAGTGGAGGGACGTTACCCGCGAATCCCTTTACGCAGCAGACCGCGCCGATTACCATGCAGGTGCAGGCGCAGCAGATTCCAGAGTGGCAGGCGGATAGCCAGCAGGTTGTGACAACGTTGCAGGATAGTCCTGTACTTTCGAGTACAGCAGCTCAAAGCGTGACGTTGATTCCAATGGGTGCGGCTCGGCTACGTATCTCCTCTTTTCCAACTCTAGGCACCGGCTCAAATGCACATCCCTGGGCTGCAAGTGGTGTGTCCTTCCGCATTCAGAATCAGAATAGTGGCAAGGTTCTCGCTGTGTCGAATATGTCTACTGCTGATAGTACACAGGTCGTGCAGTTTACCGATAATGGGACAGCAGATCATCTTTGGACATTGATCGACAATGGCGATGGCTACTTCCGCATTCAGAACAAAAATAGTGGTAAGGTGCTGGGTGTCTCGAATATGTCTACTACTGATAGTGCCAACGTGGTGCAGTTTTCGGACAATGGCACAGCAGACCACCTCTGGCAGTTTCTGGATACGGGCGATGGGTATGTGCATATTCAGAACAAAAACAGTGGTCTGTTGCTTGCAGTTCAGAACGCCTCAACTGCCGATAGTGCCAACGTCCAGCAGTTTCACGATAACGGGACGCCCGATCACCTCTGGCGTTTTCTCCCTGATGGCGATGTGCGTATCCAAAATCAGAACAGTGGCTTGCTACTTGCAGTTCAGAACGCCTCAACTGCCGACAGTGCCAATGTGCAGCAATTCCACGACAACGGGACGCCCGACCATCTCTGGCAGTTTCTGCCCGACGCCAATGGCTACTTCCGCATTCAGAACAAAAATAGCAGCAAGGTACTGGGTGTCTCAAATATGTCCACTGATAATAGCGCACAGGTCGTGCAATTCACGGATAGTGGGACAACGGATCACCTCTGGCGTTTACGCTATGGCAATGGTGGCTACTTCCGCATTCAAAATCAGAATAGCGGCAAAGTGTTGGGGGTAACAAACATGTCTACCTCTGACAGTGCCAATGTCGTCCAGTTTGATGACAACGGAACTGCAGACCATCTCTGGAGGTTTCTCTAGTAAGTTTCTCTTCCGAATTTGCCCTCAGCATTTGGAGTATCTTGGAACTTTTACGAACATTGGAGGTAACAATGAGACGCACTTTCAGAAACCGGTTTCTTGAAACAATTGCCCTGGTTTTACTAGCGAGTTTCTTTGCTCTTTGTCCCTTCGTTGGGACGCCTCTTGCTCATGCACAAGCAGGTAGGCAACACTCTTCATCGGCGACAACAAACTATGCCAGTTTGGTTGATCCCTTTACGGGAACAGGAGCCGCCGTTAATGCTCCCAGTGGATGGGCTGATGGCGATACATTTCCAGGGGCTGACGCTCCATTTGGTATGGTACAGTGGAGTCCCGATACGGTAAATGCTTATGCTGGCGGCTACGATTACGGCGATAACCGCATTCGAGGCTTTAGTTTGACTCATTTGAGTGGCGCGGGTTGTAATGGCTACAGCGACATCCCCTTCATGCCTTATCCCGGCACCGTCACCTCTTCGCCCGCGAGCAATCCTTCGCAATACATTTCCACCTTCTCACACTCCAATGAGTCGGCCTACGCTGGCTATTATAAGGTGGGGCTAGACAGTGGTGTGACCACTGAGTTGACCACCACGCAACGTACAGGTAAGGCACGTTTCACCTACCCATCAGGCAAGCCCGCGACTCTGTTAATTAACGTCTCAGGCTCGATCAATGGTGACTCCAACGATCAGGTCAATATCAACGGCAATACCGTTTCGGGCTGGGCTACCAGCAATGGCTTCTGTGGCTCTAGTGCAAACTATACGGTGTACTTCTATGCAACCTTTAGCAAGCCATTCTCTGGCTCCGGTACGTGGCAAAATGGCACCGTTTCGCCGAATGCAAAAGTTGCTAAAGGCAAGAGTCAAGCCACATCGTCAGTGCAAAAGGCTAATGCAGCCCAGGCAAAAGTGTTCAAAGGACACGACGCGAGCAAGCAAACGCGGCAACAGGCAGCGGCTCCCGCCGCTACCAGCGCATCTGGTCCGGGTGCAGGTGCTTACGTCACATTTGATACGAGCCAGAACACAACGGTTGAGGTAAGCGTGGGTGTTTCCTATGTCAGTACTGCGAATGCACAAGCAAATCTGAATCAGGAAAATCCATCGGGAGATTTTAATACTGTCCTTGCACAATCCACTCAGACATGGAACACCTATCTTGGCGAGATTCAGGTTAACGGTGGCACTGCTGCACAAACAGCAACCTTCTATACCGCGCTGTATCACGTCTTCCTGTTTCCTAGCGTCTTTTCGGACGACAACGGGCAATACACGGGCTTTGATAACAAGCTGTACACGGAGCCTTCTGGTCATGTGCAGTACGCCAACTACTCTGGCTGGGACATCTACCGTTCCGAAGCACAACTTCTGGGCTTACTGGCACCGAGTCAGGCAGGCGATATAGCGCAATCAATGGTCAACGACTACGCACAGAGCGGGCAACTACCTAAGTGGAGCTTCGCCAATACCGAAACATATGTGATGGTTGGAGACCCAGCAGACCCTATTATTGCCGACCTATACGCCTTTGGCGGCACAGGTTTCGATACTCAGGGCGCATTGAATGCGATGGTGAAGGAGGCGACGCAAAGCAACAACATTCGTCCCGGCCTCAACTACCTGGAAAATATTGGCTATCTTCCATCGGATGGTAGTTATGGTTGCTGTAACTACTACGGTGCGGCCTCAACCACACTTGAGTACAACACCGCCGATTTCTCCATTGGTGCCTTCGCGGGTGCAATCGGCAATAGTGCTGTCTATAATCAGTTTGTCAATCGGGCGCAGAACTGGGAAAATCTGCTCAACACCAACGATCAGTACCTGGAGCCTCGGAGTCAGAACACCTCATTTCCATCGCCATACGACCCGACGAGTGGAGATAACTGGGTTGAGGGCGATGGCGCACAGTACAACTGGATGGTGCCCTTCAATCTGAAAGGTCTCTTCGCAAATGAAGGAGGCAACGCTGCCGTTGTTTCGCGATTGAACAATTTCTTCACCAAGCTTGACGATGGTCCAAATTCTTCCTACGCCTTCCTGGGTAACGAACCTACGTTGGAAACACCCTGGGAGTATGACTACGCAGGCGCACCGTACCAGACGCAAAACATCGTGCGACAGGTCGAAAATACGTACTATAGCACTGGCCCTAGTGGTCTTCCCGGCAACGACGATTTGGGAGAGATGTCGTCCTGGTACGTTTTTGCGACGATAGGCATGTTCCCCGAAACACCTGGAACCGCAGATTTGGTCCTCACGAGTCCACTTTTCCCCAGTATTACCGTAAATAGACCAAGCGGTCAGACGATTCAGATCAACGCTCCAGGAGCTTCAGCCTCGACGTATTATGTGCAGAGTTTGAACGTGAACGGAGTCGCAACACAAAATCCCTGGCTACCTCCATCGTTCATCACGAGTAATGAGACGCTGAATTTCACTCTTTCAGGCACAGCTAATACCAGTTGGGGTGCAGGCTCATCGAATGCGCCACCTTCATATGGCAGTGTCAACGTCACGAATGGAACGTTCTCGACGGGTTTTGAAAGTGGAAGCCCACTTCCGAACTGGGTCAATAGCATCGACAGCGCACCTTATCCCGCTGGTGGTAGTAGTAATGTGACGGGCATCTGCTGTGGGTTGAAAGGACCAGAGACAGCAATACGTAGTACCGCCGCTGTCAATGATGCTGAGTACGCTCACAACGGAAACTTCGCGCTCATGTATTCGGGAAGTGCTCAGGGCAGTGCCACGGACTACACCTACGAGCAGCTTTTTGATCTGAGTGGACAAACAATTACCGTGAGTGCGAATACCACGCTATCGTACTGGGTGTATCCACAGAGTTCGACACAGAATAGTCTGGTGACAGGCACGAATAGTACGTGTGTGGCGATTGATCTCATCTTCAGCGACGGCAGTAATCTGCGTGACTCTGGTGCAACCGATCAGAATGGTAATCGTGTTCATCCCGCGTATCAGTGTCAACATCTGACACTCGATAGCTGGAATCAGGTGACGACTCAGCTTGGCTCGTTCGTTAATGGAAAAACCATTGTACGCATCGATCTCGGCTACGATCAGCCAAACAGTACGGGTGGCTATCGCGGCTACATCGACGATATCAGTATCTCGTCCAATGGTACGAGTAGCGTCTTTAATCAAGGTGTGAGTAGCCTAAGTGCGAATCAAGCGCAGGTAGAGTTTCAACCTAACGGCTGGACAGCGGGATACGTAATTCTTCACTACACACTTGCGGGACAATCCCAACAGAACGTGCAGATGACCTATAACAGTACAACCGCGCGTTGGGAATATACTATAGGCAATGTGAGTTCAGGTCAGAGCATTCCCTACTCGTTCACATATCAGAAAAGTGGGCTGCAATACGATACCAGTTCCTATTCGTGGACGCATCCATAACGAAAGTCCCTGCATTGCCGGTGTCCTGAACGCATAAAACGAGGTGGACAGCATGCTAACTCGATGTTAGCATACTGTCCACCTCATTCTATATTATCGCTGTTTATGCGCTGCAATCAACGAAGCATACCAGTGCCCACTCTCCTTAATGGTGCGCTGTTGTGTCGCGTAATCCACATAGACAATGCCGAAGCGTTTGCTGTATCCCTCCGCCCACTCGTAGTTGTCGAGTAGTGACCACACCATGTAGCCCTGCACTGGAACGCCCTGCTCAACAACACGCGAGACCGAGCGAATATGCTCACGTAGGTAGTCGATGCGTTGCGGGTCGGAAATTTGCCCATGAGCATCGACGGTATCGGGAAACGCCGCGCCATTCTCCGTGACCAGAAGCGAGGCCACGCCATACTCTTTGTGTAAACGCGTCAATAAGTCGCCGAGAGCTT
>CAXUGH010000169.1:10682-11078 GCA_964250365.1 uncultured Ktedonobacteraceae bacterium | reverse complement strand
AGGCCCATTCATCAGTGCCAGTCCCAATCCTGTTACCAGTCGCGAGTTCGCCAAAGTGCTCGCGCACACCCTTCATCGCCCCAGGCTCTTTCCCATGTCCAGGGGAATGATGAAGCTGGTATGGGGAGAGCGTGCAGACCTCTTTCTCGCTAGCCATCGCACTGTGCCACAAGTAGCTCTCGCCACCGGATTTCAGTTTCGCTTTCCCACGCTCTCGGAGGCTCTCTCCGACCTGCTTGGCCCCCATCCCATACCCATAGCGCAACTGATGCAAGAGACAAGTAGTAAATAGCGGATAATGATGTTTAATCAAAAATGTGTTTGTGATGTCGGCACGATTGCATGGTGGCGGGAATACAAAACCAATTTTTTTTATGGAGATTTTGGTTGGGTACA
>CAXUGH010000169.1:0-10672 GCA_964250365.1 uncultured Ktedonobacteraceae bacterium | reverse complement strand
AAAAAAACTTTGTTTTTGCTCGCCCCCACCTTCGAGCGCGCCGCCGACATCACAAACACATTTTTGATTCTCTCCTATTCGTATCGCAACACCTCCAACGGCCTCACATGCGTTGCATTCCACGACACAAGCAACGCTACCAGCATAGTAATCACTGAGGTCGTAGCCACGATGAGCGCGATCAACCAGGGTCCGACCACGATTTGAATCTGGAAGACAAACTGGCTTAATACCGTGATCGAGCCAGCGACTAACAGCATTGCCACCAGCGAACCTAGCAGACCTATTAGACCGTTCTCGATCAGCACCGTCGCTAATACGGAGCGACTGGTGTAGCCTACAGACTTGAGAATGCCAATCTCGCGTTGTCGTTCCAGCATTGCCAATGCTACTGCGTTGGCAATGATAATCAAGCCTGCAATCATGGCTAACGATGCAATCGTTGTGAGCATAACTACCAGATTGTTCAGCACTTGATTGATAATGGCGTCGATATCGACCACGCTGAACACAATCGCACTAGGCACGGCTTGATTGATGTGTTGTTTGAAGGCAGGTAGCTGATTCGGGTCTACACGTAATGCATAGATATCGAGCGTCGATGCTCTACCAAGTTGTGCCGCCATCTGCTCGTCGCCGAGAATAGAGGCAAAGGTGGGATTTTTCGTAGGATCGCTATCTTGGTAGAAACCGACAATGGTGAGCTGCTTCGTTACGGCACCATCGGCACTCTGCTCGATAATGGTATCGCCGACATGCAGATGTAACGGTGCCCCTTGCAGAGAGGCATTGACAAGAATATTATTCGTTCCAGCATCAGCGACACTGAGATTGCGCCCACTCTGCAATGTCACGACGGGGATATTGTTGCCACCATCTTTCAACGCATAGCCTTCGATGTTCGAGAGTCTGCCTACAACATTCCTGGCCTTTGGTCCGATGCGTTTGAGAACGGTATTCAAATCCTGGCCTTGAATGAACAGCGGGTACACCTGTCGCACCACCGAGTTGACAATGGTTTTGCTGCTATCAACGCCTCTTTGTTGTGCTATCTGCACGGTGATTGTGGCATTTTGTTTCGGTGATGCAGCGATAAAAACATTGCGCGTGAATAAGCCAGCGAGCGTGCTGTTGATAGTATCTTTGATGCCCTGTCCCAATACCAGCACAAGGCCAATCGCAAAGACACCAACGAAAAGTGCCGTCAACGTTGTGGTTGTGCGTACTCGTTGCCGTCCCATATTGCGATAAGCCAGCATCACGGGCGTTTTCCAGGCACGCGGCGTGAACATCACCGCTCCATCAACCACTGTCGCACCGAAAAATACTAGTGCTCCACCCAGCAACACAATACCAAACCCACCAAGTAACGCAAGTGCATACGCACCAAGCGTACTATTTCCTGCATGGCTTGCATAACGATTGATGACTGCTCCCAGTAATCCGAGCAACCCAGAAGCAAGAGCCGCCAACACAATTCCGCCAAGTGCCGCGAGTATCCAGAATAGAATACGCGGTTGTGGCTTCTCGTATACGGGCAACTTCGAGATTGCCAGCACTAGCAAACCCAGACCCAGTGCTATTGCGAAAATGATAGTCGTCCCACCATAGACCGCGATAATCGCCGTTGTCACGTCACCAAGAATGCTCGCCGCTAACACAACAAATAGTACAGAGAGAACAATAAGTAATACTACAGTTGTCAAGCGTGAACTTGTACCGGTGGCTTCACCGCTATCACGCAAGACAACGAGCGGGCGTATCTGGCTCGCCTGTACGATTGGTAACAAGCCAAAGATGAGGGCGGTCGCAAGGCCAATAACGAAGCCAGAGAGAATCGTTGTTGTGTCCAGCACAATTGGCAGATGCAACGTAAAGGTACGCTCTACAACCGTTCGTACCAGATAGCTCGCCCCAGTACCTGCAAGCGTACCAACGATGCCCCCACTTATACCCAGCAGAGCAGCCTCTAAACCGAAGAGTCCATACAAATCGACCTGCCGATAGCCCGTTGTCTTGAGCATAGCAATCTCGACCTGACGACGGCGCAACAACACTTGCATTGTATTGATAATGCCAATGCCGCCAATGAAAAGCGCAAGCAGACCAACAATGCGTAAAAAGAGACGGATTTGATCGACCTGACTCTGCCTGCGTTGCAGCAAGTCCTGTGCTGTAATCAGCGTAACAGTGGGAAAATTCTGACTTATCTGCGCTTGAACTGCTGATAAATTCGCGGAAGGCAACGTGGTATAAACAGTACTATATTGTGCTGGAAGCAGAGAACCATCCGAGCCAGGAATAGCAGATAGAGCGTCTTGCGCGATAATAATCTGCGGTCCCTGAAACGCGCCTCCCTCTTGAAACTCAGCAGTAATCGTGATAGAGACGCTGCGCCCATCCGTCGTCTTCACTATATACGTACTGCCAATATGCGCGTTCAGCGTCTGGAAAACGTGCATACTCACAGCGACATTATTTCCATGCACTACCTGCTGAATCGTGAGGTTTTGTGACGGCGCAATGAAACTCGCTTGCCCTACCAGAGGGAAGTTGCTTGAAATCGCAACGAGATTGAGCGTCTGTTCGTCTCCAGAAGGCAAAGTTATTGTGCCACCGATATTGTTAGAGGTCGCATAGTCAGTGATAGTGTCACGATTTTTCAACTGCTCGAAGAAGGACAGGTCGCGTTGGCGCAATGGCGATACGCCAGCATTGACGCGCAAATCGCCACCGTTCGCCTCCACGATATTGCCCACCAGAGCCTGATTGACGCTCAAGCCGACCAGTTGCAACGCCACAATCGCCATCACGCCCACCGCCACGCAAAATATCGCCAGCACCGTGCGTTGCCCTCCACGTAACAGCGAACGCGTCGCGTATGACCAATATAAACCAAGTTTCATAGATATCCTTTTTCAAGAAAGAGCGGGGATGCAAGGGGTGCAACCCCTTGACTGGGGTCTGGGGCTGTGCCCCAGTTTCCTCCCCATCCTCACGCCGCCGTGAGGCGGCGAGTCATCAAAGAATTTTGATGCTATTAGTGTACGAATAAAAAATCATGTATGTTTGTTATATTAAGATGTAGCACAAATAGAGACCATTGGGCTAGTATTTCACACTGTCTACTACTTCACAGCACGCGTTGCGTAAATATGTTATGCTTGCTATTATTAAGAATAAGATTTCTGTATATTCTCTCAAAATCTCTACTTTGTATAAGGGTTTGTAACTGATGAATACCTCTATCCGTTTGTACAATACGAATAGCAATGTGCATTCGTCATTTGAGGACGAGCGCACTCGAAAATTCACCGTTCCATTGCCGACGGATGAGGAAGAACGGGCGCCTGATACACAAGCGACAGGCAGCACTACATCGTCACGTGAAATCGTTTCTCAAGAGAACGAGCAGGTGAGCGCGGTAGATGTTGCCGACTTTGAAGCAATTTTCTTACGCTTCCAGACGCCAATTACCAACTACATCTATCATCTCATCGGCAACCGTGAACAGGCATATGATCTCGCACAGGATGTGTTTGTAAAGGCATATAAAGCGTTACTGAATGGCACCGTCGTACAGCCAGGAGCGTTATCGGCGTGGCTCTATCGCATTGCCACCAACACGACTACCGATACGCTTCGCCGCAGACGGTTGATCTCGTGGCTACCACTCTCGTTGTTTAACGAGGATCGTGGCATTGGCGCAGGCGTACTCTCAGACTCCGGTGGCACGGCTGATAGCTTTACAAATACTAATGACGATAGTCAAAACGAGAACCGTGCCAGTTCTGTAAGCGCAATTTACGAGCGCAACAGTTATGATGGGGGGCGTTTTGAAAGTCGCGTCGCGGATAGAGAAATTGTCGAGCGCGTCATGAAGCAGTTACAGCCTAAATACGCCGTCTGTCTCTGGCTCTATGAAAACGATGGACTCTCCTGTGCTGAAATCGCGGACGTGCTAAATATTAGCTCGTCAGCAGTCAAGATGCGGCTTATGCGTGCGCGAGAACGGTTTATTGGCTTATACAAAAAAGAGGTCGGTGAAGAGTGAACTGTAATCAGGCGCGGTCAATGCTTGCCGCATATCGGGATATTGAAAACACTGAGTTAGACGCACATTTGGAGCAATGCGCGGAATGTCGAGCCGTGCTAGCGCAGCAGAATATTGTAGGAGACAAAATTCGTCTCTTGCCAACACTCGAACCCGCTTCTGATGCTTCCGATAAACTCATGCGTGCATTAGCAGCGGAACACGCGAACTTCTTGCAACGCTCCTCTCATACACATGCGTCTTCAGCATCCTCTGTCCCCGACTTCCTCAAGCCCTATATGAAGGAACAGACATATACAGCGGCACAGAGACGTAATAGACTTACTACGTTCTCAACCGCTGAAACAGGGCCATTACCTATGCTGCAAGCACGACGCAAAAAGCGTATCGCGCCTATGGGACAATTCGCCGTACTTGGTCTCGCCGCAAGTTTCTTGATGGTATTCCTGATAGGTGGCCTGATCTCGGTCCTTATCATAGCAAGTCATGGCAGTAATAATTTAAGCAGCCCAGCGTCATCTATAGCTATAGCACCACCCTCACTTGTTGCCCCCGTAAGTTACACAACGACAACCGATTACCCGCACATATCGAGCGCAGTGGCAACGCGTGAGCATATTTATTATTCCGCTTACGGCGATGGGAATATGCAGTGGATGATCGAGCAGATAGACAATTCTGCTAAAAATGCGACCAGTATTCCATTACTGGCTAAAGGGAGCGAAAATCCTGTATTTGTTCTCGCTGCTTCACAAAACTGGTTAATCTGGCTGCAATTTGATACGCCACAAAGAGGTTCGCAGACGCATGTTATAGGACATACTGGTACCACTTCATTGACACGTCACTGGAGTTTGAATGCTCTTCCACTTTCGACTTCCCACACTGGAACACAATCCTTTGAGCAATCAATAACATTGGAACAAGGTACGTTTGATACCGCGACTGTACCAAGCTGGGTCTACACTCCTGTACAGGGTCTGGATTTTATGCAGCAAGATACGCTTCTCACTGCAACTGTGAATGCGAAGGGGGACGCACAGGTTACACGCTATCAGTTGAGTACCGCACAAGCAACAACCGCGACGACTCTTGCGACCACAAACAACGGTCACATCTTTACATCGCCGACCGCTACCGCCGATGGTTCGCGCATCTTCTGGTCTGAGGAATGGTTTACAGATGACATGCAGCCTCATAGTAACGTTTGGCTGCAACAGACAACGCAGACGCTTACTCACTCAAGCAATGCATGGCGTCCAAGCATTATGGTTGACAAACAACTTTTCCTTGCAAATGAAGTTTCATTCCATCCACAAGTGATCAACGATACGCTTTTCTTGCTCACCACAAGCGATTCCTTGACGCAGACATCTCGAAAGCCTGACGCGACCAGTACGCCAACGCAATCTGCTCAGGGAACAGCAACACCTGTTTCGACAGCACCAGTCATACCGCGTTTCACCAACGTTTATGCGCCACAAATCGACGAGTCGATTCATGGCACGCTGCTCGCATACGCGCTTGACGATTCCGCAGCCAATCCTACGATACTCTCTAACGACAGCACCGCAGCCGCTCCTCAGGGCGGGACACGCTTCTTGCTCTGGCAGAACAGCAATGGATATCAAATGTATGACGCCGTAGCAAAATCGCCGGTTGTGGTGAAAAACAATACAGGGAGCGCAGCATTTCTGACGGTGAACGGCGATACCGCTGTCTGGATTGCGGCAGAAAATCCCGCTGCACCCTCAACGGGTACTTCCCAAACAGCGACGTTCAGCATGTTCAACTGGCCTGCCTAAATCAGTATGTAAAGAAACAGCACCCGAAGTTTTCGGGTGCTGTTTCTTTACATACTGATTTTATAATTGCCCATCTTTACCCGCTATAATGTCGTGGTGCATATGATGTAATTTCTGCTCTATCTCTCTCATCTTCGCCGTCATCACACTCATCTCTAGCTCTGTCTTCACATTGACTTGATAATCCATATCGGCCTTGATGCGATCCTTCGCCGATTGCCGATTCTGGCTAATCAGAACAAAGATAGAGAGGAAAATAGCTTCAAGCGAGACCGCCATTGTGAGAAACTGGAACGGATAAGGATCGAACTGTGCATTTTTGGGACCAAGCGTATTGATACTAATCCATAGCACAAAGGCAACTAGATTGATAAGGAGAAACGGGATAGAGCCACTAAAATCCGCAATCAGGTCTGCGACACGTTGTGGAAGTGAGATATTCTTGTCGTCTGCATCATTGGGATTGCGAGTGACTCGTGTTCGCAGAAGCTCATCTGTGTGCTTGAGACGTTGCCCAAGCTCTACGAGAACGTCGATAGCTGCGTCCGGGCGACGACGTAGAAAATCAAAGAACTCGTTACGGTCAAGCTCAAGCGTAACGACCTCTTCAGCGGTGGTTGCGCTGGCTGAGCGTGTTTCGCCTGATAGCATCGACAATTCGCCGAAGAAACTTCCTGGACCGATGGTGTCCAGGACAACTTTTTGCCCATCGGTATCGGTCAGCCATATCTCAACTTCGCCGCTC
Organism: uncultured Ktedonobacteraceae bacterium; assembly: GCA_964250365.1. Taxonomy (GTDB): domain Bacteria; phylum Chloroflexota; class Ktedonobacteria; order Ktedonobacterales; family Ktedonobacteraceae; genus JBBQVS01. Next base: position 4,068 of record CAXUGH010000169.1, on the reverse strand, counting down.
TCAATGATATTGAAACCACATCCCTGCTCACCCGCCGTCATTACCTGTTCCCCAGGCTTAAACGTTCGCTCGGTCATGATGGAGCGCAACTCAGTACGCTCCTCATCATCCATGTTAGAGAAAAGCGGTATTTCAGCTAACAATCTTGTTGTAACTACACTCATTTTTTAGCAACCCAGCAGTTTCGCAATCAGCATACGCTGTACCTCGCTGGTTCCTTCACCAATTTCGTTAATTTTGACGCTACGGAAGTAGCGAGAAACGGGGTATTCGTCCATAAAGCCGTAGCCGCCATGAATCTGCACAGCTTGATTGGCGGCACGATTCGCCGTTTCAGAGGCAAACAACTTCGCCATCGACGCCTCGCGTGTATACGGTTTGCCCTGCATATGCAGCCACGCAGCCTTATAATACATTAAACGCGCCAACTCGATTTCGGTGTCCATATCAGCCAATTTGAACTGAATGGCCTGGTTTTTGCTAATGGGACGCCCAAACTGCTGGCGTTGTTTCGCATAACTCAATGACGCATCGAGACATGCCTGCGCGAGACCAACCGAGAGGGCGGCGATAGCGATACGTCCCGCGTCGAGTATCTGCATAAACTGTTTGAAACCCTCACCACGATTACCAAGAATATCACTCTCTGGTACGGCGCAATCCTCGAAGGCCAGTGGACGTGTATCCGATGCCTTCCAGCCCATCTTCTTGTAGGGTTTGCCGATGACGTAACCAGGAGTGCCTTTGGGCACAATGATATTAGTAATCTCTTTACGCCCATCAGGACGCGTGCCCGTAACCGCCGTAATGGTGACGCCACCAGTCATATCAGTACCAGCATTGGTGATAAACGCCTTCGAGCCGTTAATGTGCCACTGTCCATCGCGCAGTACGGCACGCGTCTGGGTGCCACCAGAATCAGAGCCAGCCTCCGGCTCGGTCAAGCCAAAAGCCCACAATTGCTCACCGCTAGCGAGAGGAGTAAGAAAACGCTCCTTTTGCGCCTCATTACCATAATGATAAAACGGGGATGCGCCAAGCGAGGTGTGCGCCTCCATTGTAATACCAACTGAAACGTCTCCGCGCGAAATCTCTTCGATGGCAAGACAGTACGATAAAAAGTCGGCTCCCGCCCCTCCGTACTGCTCTGGAAACGGCAAGCCGAGCAGACCAATCTCGCCCATTTTACGAATCACGGCATAGGGAAACTGCCCTGTCGCGTCCATCTCTTCCGCAATCGGCATAATCTCGTGTTCAGCAAACTCGCGACAGGTGTCACGAATGGCTATCTGCTCCTCATTGAGTGAAAAATCCATTCTTATCCTCTTTTCTGTGAATAGGTCGTAACGCTAGGCAAAACAATAGCCCATATAATTATACGTGATTACGACAAGGAGCCGTTGTAGTATCTGTTTTTATTTCTACACTCGCTGCCAATGGCAGCGAGTGGAGCAAGAAAAACAGATACTACAACAAATTTCTCTTTTTGAGAGAACGCGACATTACCATTTTCTTAGTACATAGAACAATCGGAACTTTTCCATATGGAATAGTAATTCTTATATTAAGGAAACTTCCAGACGAACAAGAGAACATTGTTCTCTCTTCATGGATAGCTTTCCCGTGCCATAAAGCTGTTTATGGACACGTCTTGCTTCGCTTGAAGCATAGAAACATGTACATCTATCATTAAAGGGGAAGAACAAAACATGCATGTAAAACCAACGATGCGTGGGGGCATCGTATCTAACCCCCAGGCTTTACTTGCACTCGCACGGTCAAGACGTTCGCTACTAGCAGTTCTTAGCATGCTTCTTGTGCTACTCGGTACAGTCGCAGGCTTCTACGGGCTGACACCTCATACACAAGCATATGCCGCTGCTCCAGCCAATGCAGCGGTCACGACCTACAAAGAGGACAATACTCGTAGCGGCAACCACGCGACCGAAACAATTCTCAACACGAGCAATGTCAAACAGTCTAGCTTTGGCAAACGCGTGTCCTATCCTGTGGACGGGCAGGTGTACGCTCAACCGCTCTTTCTACCCAATGTCACTATCAATGGCAACGCTCACAATGTAGTCTTTGTGGCAACCGAACATGATAGTGTCTACGCCTTCGATGCGGACCAGACAAGTGCAGTTGATCCACTCTGGCACGCCAGTTTTATCAATCCTCCCAATGTTGTTTCGCCGTCTAATACTGACGTATCCTGCAACGACACCGTTCCTGAAAACGGCCTTACAGGAACTCCCGTAATTGACTCAGCAACAGGTACACTCTACGTTGTTGCCTTGACCAAAGAAAACGGCAATTTCGTCTATCGACTGCACGCTCTTGATGTCACAACAGGTAATGAGAAGGCAGGAAGTCCTACGGTCATCAATGCAACCGTTGCGGGCACAGGCGATGGCAGTGCAAACGGACAAATTACCTTCAATCCTCAAAGAGAACGCCAACGCACCGCCCTCGTCTTGGCAAATGACAAAGTGTACATTGGGTTTGCCTCGTTCTGTGACAATGACATCTATCATGGCTGGATTCTAAGCTATTCGTATAATGGCTCGGCCTTCCAGCAGGTCAACGCGTACAATAATACCGCGAATGGTACACGCGGCGGTATCTGGGGTGCTGGTGGCGCGATCTCTGCCGACGGCGACGGCAACATCTATTACGCTAGCGGCAATGGAACCTTTGATCTCGCCTCTGGTGGAGTGGATGCAGGCGATAGCTTTGTCAAGCTCAATGGCAATTTGCAAGTGCAGGACTACTTCACGCCCTTCAACCAGCAATGCCTCGATGCAGAAGATGCCGACCTCGGCTCTGGTGGGCCGCTATTGCTACCGGGACAAAATCGCTTTATCAGCGCAGGCAAAGAGGGGCGCATCTACGTTGTCGATACGACGAACATGGGTCACTATAACACCATTGCCGACGTATGCAACAATCAGGGTCGAACCGACGTGGATAAAATTATCCAGGAACTACCACAGTCAACAATTGGTGGCCTCTATAGCAACGCCGTGTTATGGACAAACGCCAGTGGACAGCAGTTCGTATACTTCGCTGGTGCCAATGACAACGCGAAAGTGTTTCCACTGACCAATGGAACGCTCGCAACGGCTCCCACCTCAAAGACACCGGAGAGTTTTAACTTCACAGGCGGCAATCCCACCGTTTCTAGCAACAATGGGGCAAACGGAACAGGCATTCTCTGGACGCTTGATCCAACGCCCGCACTCCGCGCCTATGATGCCACAAATCTCACAACCGAGTTATACGCAAGTAACCAGAATAGTGGACGTGATGGCCTTGACAGCTATGTCAAGTTCACGGCTCCAACCGTTGCCAACGGCGAGGTTTTTGTAGGTACTGGTACAACGCTCTCAATCTTCGGATTGCTTGCGCCATCTACGGGGACACCAACGCCAACCACAACGGCTACGCCATCTCCGACACCTTCACCCAATGGCTACAACAATATTGGTATCAGCGATGATAGCAATACGGCTGCCGCTAGCTTCGATGGCTACAACAATAGCTATTCGACGGAGGCACTGCGTGCGGCTGGCTTGAACGCTGGTGATAACGCGTTCGACCCCACACGAACGGTCACGTTCACATGGCCTAACGTTCCCCCTGGTAGCATCGACAACTATCAGGCCAACGGGCAGGTAATTCCGGTCACACCAGCGGCGAACGCGAAAATCCTGGCATTCTTAGGGTCTTCATCGAACGGGCCAACCTCTGGCACTGCCACCATCACCTATAGCGATGGCTCAACCCAGACCTTTACACTCGGCTTTGATGATTGGACGCTCGGTGGAGATACTACCACGACGCTCTCCTTCGGCGATACCATCTCGTACACCTCAACGTACCGCAATAATCCTGGCGATACGGGTGGAAAGGAAACGGTGAAAACCTACGTCTTCTACAATAGTGTGAACCTGCAAGCGGGTAAGACGATTCAAAGCGTCACCTTGCCCTCGACGGTCAGTGGAGGACAACTTCACGTCTTCGCAGTCACCACAAAGTAGATATATATAACCTTCATCGGAAGTGTCA
>CAXUGH010000168.1:4506-11104 GCA_964250365.1 uncultured Ktedonobacteraceae bacterium | reverse complement strand
GCGTAGGGTGCCATCAGTAGTTCAAAGCCGAAGAGTCGCGGTAGCAGGTGTTCGCGTACATAGCCCGATCACATGCCCGCGTTGTTGCTCTGCCGAAAGGTTTGGCGGATGTGGTCGATAATACTATATGAGAACGTGCCGGTACCGCAGGCCGGGTCGAGCAGTAATACACGAGGTACGCGCTCGGACCGCTTATCCCCTTGCTCGTCGGTGTAGCTACGAACGACAGTCGCGGTATCGGCAAGTCCATCCTCACACTCGAATTGCTCACGTAACAGCGCATCAACGGAGCGCACGATATAGGAGACAACGGGTTCGGGCGTGTAGTAGACGCCGCGTAGCTCACGCAATTTGGGGTCATACTGCGCCAGGAACGTCTCGTAAAAATGCACTATCGGGTCTTCCTGCCGCGTGCGCTTGCCAAAGTCCGCCAGTACCGCGTCCATATCGGTGACGCCAAGCACCTGCGTCAATTCGTTGACGAAGCCAATAAAGGGTTCATCGTCGAAGTCGGGGCCAGCGATCATGGTGAAAAGTTTGCGTAGAAACGGGTTAGTCTTAGGTATCTCTTTGGCGGCATCGCGTCTATCGAAGGGGACGCGGCTCCTGTGGTTGTAACGTGCGGCGAAGAGGCCATAGGCGAGCGTTTGCGCGAACATGTCGGCGAATTGTGGCACGGGTAGCTCTGGTAGCAGCACAGATTTGAAGGCTTCAAACAGTCCTTGCAGCGTCTCCGAGGCTTCGCGTTTCTCGAAGGCTTCCTCCACCGTATCGCGGATAATATGCGTCAGGCGAGCCATACGTTTCGCCAGTTCCGACGGACTCTTAATCTGCTCAACGGGTCGCCCCAGGAAACTCTTCAGCAGCGACTCGACGCCCTCGATCCCCTTCTTATCGATCAGCAGTGAGCGATTGGGCTGCACAGTAGCGAGACGCGCCGTCACCGGCTGCTTCTCGCCCTTGATGAACCAGCGAAACTCAAGGTAATCAGTCAACACGAGGTTGTCGAGGGCGCGTTTATAGCGTGCCATCTGGTCGCTCTGCTCCACCTTATCAAGCGAGACGCCAATGATATCCTTGGCCTCGACATAGCCAATCGTGAAGGTGCCATTGCCCGTATCGCGTGTCAACACATAATCGGGTGCCCCACACTTCACACGTTTTGGCTCATTGGTCGCTGTCACCTGCGCCCCACCAAGCCCCTGCAACAAATCCTGTAGCGCGGATCGAAATGTATGCTCAGTCGCGTTGCCAGCTTTGTGTAGTTGCTCAACCTTCCTCAAATACTCGCGTAGCAGTGCCTCGCTCATGTAAATATGTTCTCTTCTCTAGGGTGTTCTATAATCAATTTCCACATGTCCTCACAATATACCACAATGCAAAAGGTAGGGACCGATTTATCGCGTCCAGGGGGCGGGGGGAACGCGGCGGCGACGATTCTCGATGGCGACGTGTGCCCCGCCGCCCCCCCCCGCGGACGCGATAAATCGGTCCCTACCGTGATATAATCAATTCATCATTTAATTTGTTTATAGGGGGGGGAATATGTACAATGAGATATAATACAGCGTCTTACAATCGACGGTTTCCAAGATTGAAGGATTATGACTACAGTCAGTCCGGTATCTATTTTGTCACTATCTGTACTCATAATAAAGAAAAAATGTTCGGGGAGATTGTTGAAGACAGAATGCACCTCAATTCCGTTGGGGAAATTGCGAAGAATGTATGGAATGATTTACCACAGCGTTTTTCTGACCTTACACTTGACCACTATGTTTTTATGCCCAACCATTTTCATGGCCTACTCGTTTTCTCCGACTCATTTCCTCCCAACGAATCTAACCGTCAATATACACTAGGTGATGTCGTCAGAACGTTCAAGGCTGTTACCTGCCGTTACGTTCATTTGTCGGGTGCTTCTAAATTTCAGTGGCAACAGAAATATTGGGACTCCATTATTCGGAGCGAGGAACATCTTGATACGATCCGTCAATATATCATCAATAACCCCGTAAAATGGCAAGAATAAAAATTATTTTTTTAATCACGTATTGTGTTGTCGGGACCAATTCATTGCGTCCGAGGGGTGGGGCGGCGGGGCACATGTCGGCGGCGATTCTCTTTGCCCACGCGTGCCCCTCGCCCAACCCCACCGAGGACGCGATAAATCGGTCCCTACCGTTGTTCGCGTTCGATGGTAGGGACCAATTCATTGCGTCCTGGGGGTGCGGCGGTGAAGCACACGTCGGCGACGATTCCTGTTGCCCACGCGTGCCCCTCCCCAACCCCACCGAGGACGTGATAAATCAGTCCCTACCATTCGCATCTGTTTATGCCGCGACAGGCACGAGTACTGATCCTAGTATGTCGTGCGTGTCGAGGACATGAAGGAAGGCGGCGACGACATCGGGGTCGTACTGGCTGCCAGAGCAGCGTAGCAGTTCCTGGCGTGCCGCGAGTGGCGACATGGCACCGCGATAGACACGGCGTGTGGTCATGGCGTCGTAAGAGTCGATTACCGCCAGGATGCGGGCGGCGAGGGGAATCGCCTGATGTTCGAGACCGACGGGGTAGCCATGTCCATCCCAACGCTCGTGATGGGCGACGACGATGCTGGCAAGAGCAGTGAAGATGCCTCCCGCTTCGGAAAGAATTTTCTGCCCAATTTGCGGGTGTTGGCGCATCACTGTCCATTCCTCGTCTGTGAGGGGGCCGGGCTTGTGCAGAATGGCGTCGGGAATACCGATTTTGCCAATGTCGTGTAGCAGGGCACCAAGGCGCACAAGGTGTACCTCCTCCTCTGGTCGATGCAGGGCACGAGCGGTTGCTTCGGCGAGGGCAACCATGCGATGAGAGTGGTCATTGGTGCCTCGATCACGCGCTGACGCTGCGGCAGTTAGCACCTGCAACGTTGCAGTTTCGACGTAAGGCGGCGTCTCTGTATGCATTTCGACTACGGATGTTGCAGACTCGTCCGTTGGTAGGTCAGCAACGCTGACACGGTTACGTCCACCCTGTTTGGAACGGTACATGGCGTGATCGGCATGCTCAACGAGATGCTCACGCGTGGTGCCATGCATACCATAGACGGCAACACCAATACTTGTAGTTATCGGAATGGTGATAGAATTTGAGCCGTCTTCTACCATCCATACACATGGCTCGTTGGCAACAGCGAGGCGTAGCCGCTCGGCAATGTCGCTGGCGTCTGCGATATCGGCATCGACGAGGACAATTGCGAACTCTTCACCACCATAGCGTCCCACAAAATCTTCGAGGCGTAGCGTGTTGCGTAGTCGAGAAGCCACTTCGCGCAATATCGCATCACCAGCGCGGTGCCCCCATGTATCGTTGACACGCTTAAAATGGTCCAGGTCGATAAACAGAATGGCGCAGGATGATCGTGCCCGCTCACAACGAGCCAGTTCTTCGTCAACGCGGCTCATCACAGCGCGATGGTTTGGCAAGCCTGTGATTGCATCCGTTATAGCGGCCTGGGCCTGCTCTCGGTAGAGGCGATCAACCTCGGCAAGCAGTTCTTGCTGTTGCTGAATGAGAACTTTCTGTTCATCGTGTGACTCCTGCATTTGTTCGTGCGCGACCTGTAGCTGCGCCCGGAGCGCGACTTCGCGGTCATTGACACGACGCTGTTCGTTTAAGCGAGCCTGTGCGCGTGGCAGTTCACTACTCAACCAGCCGCTTGCCAGGAAGAGAAAGGTGACGCCCAGGATAATGTAGCCCCAGCGTTGACTGGGAATCAGAGTTGGCAACCACGAGCTAGAGATGGTCCCCCAGATGCCGATTGCCGACGCACTGATACCGACGCTAGACATGAGCCATAATAGAACCTGTGCATGCTTCGGCGAACGCTCCTGAGCTTTCCGATACACAAACCAGAGCGGCAGGACAAAGAGTTGTATGCATGAAACGACCCACACGACTGACGCAACCGCCTGTAACACATTGTAGGTTTCAAGTGCAAGATCATCTGGTTTGACGAAGGTTGCGAAGAAACTTGGTACAGCGACATAGCACAGAATGGTGACAATCGCTACGATTGCTGATTGAAGCAGAATACTTCGTATTGGAACACCATAACGATTTATTTTTGTGAGTCCCTGTGGGAGATGCGAATCTTTCGCCACAATCAGAAGAAAGCGCGAGAACATCAGAATATATGCGATGGCGATACCAAGATGTCCGAGTGCAACACAAATCGCGGCGATAGTAGCAGCAGACGAACCAAAGACGATTTGAACGGCCTGCACGTTTGCGAGTGGCACACCAGCCTGAGCCGATGGAACAACCGCCATTACACCAAGAGTTCCAGCTATATACATGAGAAACGAGAGACCTATGCCCCACCACACATAATGTCGCGCCCGAATCGCTCCTGCATTGCCGCCACGAATTTCTCCCCCTAAGACGAGCGGAGTGTTCGTACCGAGAAGCGCAAGAATAATAATGCCATATACAGCAAAGTTGCTATTATTTGGTAGCCATTGTGTAGATGACGCAAACGAGACGGCAGTATGATGACTCTGCGCTAACCATAGCCCGCCCGCGATTCCTTGCATGATACATGCGCCGAGGTAGAGAGCCACCAGGACGAGCAGTATCTTAACTAGATGACGCAATGGCAATACGCAGACCGCAGTTGCAATCAGCAGAATGGCGACGATAGCCAGACAGAGTTGTGGCGGAGAGGTAAACCATGTCGGGACAAGGTACTGAATAAAGACGATGCAGCTCTCAATAGCGGAGACAACGGCAATTGTTCCTGAAAGCCATGCACAGAAGGCTGAGATGAATCCCCACTGCGGCCCAAGTATTTGCACTGCCCAGAGGTAGATGCCACCCTGTCCTGGAAAACGTTTTGCCAGCCATTGCGTTACATAGGCAGTTGGCACCAGAAATGTGAGCAGACTCAGTATCCAGTAAGGAAACACAGCGGGACCCGCGAACTGGACGCCACTGACGTTGACAAGAAAGACAACAGTAAGCACCAAAAACACAGTCAAGTCTCGCATTGTCAGCACCGCAGGCAACTGCTGTACGTCTTGTTTTTCCTGCGCTGCCTCCGACTCTGATAACGGAGCCGATGATTGTACAACTGTGGGAGAAGAGGCCATGTTATACCTCCAAATATCCTGTTTACACTAACAACTATTCTTCTTTCCACACTCTGCTCGGATATGAGCAGAATGTTCTCCTTTATTCATCGGCACAATGTGCATATTCCTAAAGGATTAGCCCCTTGACATTTGGGAAAAAAGAAAGTATAGTCTATGTAAGCAAGCGAACAGAGAAAGCTTGCACACCTCCTATTGTTAGCGTACACTTCTCACAAAATCCTCTCACCAAGTTGTTTCTCCCCATTCTTTTCTCCAGGAGCATGCTATGCAAGAATTTCCCCTTGTCCCTGGCGATGCTGGAAGCAATGAGCCGCTTATGCGGCTTGGACTCGATCCAGCACGCCCATTTTATGATTTGAACCTCGCAGGGGCGCAAGGCGTTCCTTCGCCGCAGACGCTTGTTCAGGTGAACAGTACGCCACCGGCTTTGCTCTTGCCCGACTTTGGCACGCAAGACTACGAAGTACCAGCCGTACAGCCGTATGATTTGACGAGTCCGGGCATCACCTACATACCAGAGTTCGCGCCCGATCCCGCGTTACCAGACCTCGAAGAGTACACGCATCCCTACGACCTCGACATCTCTACACAAGCTATACACGCTGATCCTCAACTTCAAAACGATATTCCTACCCCTGCCGATATGGAGGCAAGCTTGTATCCAGGGCTGGGCTTTTCGACGCTAGAGGTACATTCAGCCGTTACAGATGTAGACCCGTCCATTCCTGATTTACAGTATCCAGACTTGAAGCAGCAGGTACAGATGGCACCTGACGAGCGACCTGGAAACCTCGCTAGCGATGCGCTCGATGTACTGCATGCAACAGGCTCCTACCAGCAAGCGGCTGAGGCGACCTATCCGGCGTCGTGGATGGATGCACGGGGCGTCAATTCGACGCGCACACGTCATTTGTCGCTGCTCAACGATGGACTGGAAGCATGAGCAACGAGACACGCATTTGTATCGAAGGCCATATCAGCGAAGGACAGCAGTTTGACACCGAGGGACACGCCGTCTACGTCACGCTTATTCGTGGCGGCACCTCGAAGAATGGCTATACCTATAGCGAAGAGGCACTACAGGCTATCGCAAGCATGGTCGAAGGAGCGCATGCCTACGCCGATCATGGTGACGCTCATACACTTACGAGGAGTGTGCGTGATATCGTCGGTTTCTATCACGACGCACGATACATAGCTCCTACGAGTAGTCACGAACGGGGACGAGTCGATGCAACGCTGCATCTCTTCGAGGCCGCCGACTGGCTCTGGTCACTCATTCAGGAGGCGTGCAAGCTGGGCAAGCCAGAATTGATTGGCCTTTCAATCGACATTCTGGGCAACTGGCAACTGAACGAGGCTAGCAAGGCACGCGAAGTGACTAACGTTCTCTCGCTCAACTCGTGCGATATCGTCACACGTCCCTCCGCTGGTGGAGCCTTCCACCGTATCCTCCATTC
>CAXUGH010000168.1:0-4406 GCA_964250365.1 uncultured Ktedonobacteraceae bacterium | reverse complement strand
AGAAGCACTCGTTATGCAGGAACATCAGAGCTTGATGCAAGACCTGCAACGCGAACGCGCCCAGCTTCTGCTCGAACGTCGCCTCCTAGAGTCTGTACTGCCCGAACCGATACGCGCTCATATTCGCAACCGTTTTCAGGGGCAAATCGTAGAGGCCGAGGAGATCGACACCGAGATTCAGGCACAGCAAGAGATACTCGCCACGCTTGCAGCACAGGGACTTATTCGCGGCAATGGCTATGAGAAAACCACAATTAGTAGCATGATTACCGAGTCTGAAAAAGTACAGGCCGCCTTCGATGGCATGTTCGATCTCGACATCGACAGCAAGTTCGCAGGGGTACGCGGTTTTACCTCCATTCGTGAGGCATATGCCAGAGTAACAGGCGACGCGTCCCTAATGGGTGGCATCTCTGGCATGTCCAATCTCGGCAACATTCGCGTCTCCGAGTCTGCACCAATGGGACGCATCACCGAGGCTGATACCACCACCGCCTCTTTCAGCTACCTGCTTGGTACGAGCATGAACAAACGCTTGCTCAAAGATTATCAAGCATGGCCTGCTGAATGGCAACGTTTTTGCACCATCGCACCAGTACGAGATTTTAAACAACAGAGCCGCGTAAGATTTGGCGCGTTCGGTAGCTTGCCAGTAGTGGCAGAGGATACGGCATATACGGCGGTGACGCTCACTGATAGCGCAGCAACGTATGTACCACAGAAACGCGGTAATCTTGTCACCGTATCCAGAGAGGTCATCATCAACGACGACCTGATGGCGGTGAAGCAAATCCCGACCAAGCTAGCAGTCGCAGCCGCCTATACGCTCGCCGAGTTCGTGTATGGTTTCCTGTCGAGTAATCCCAACATCTATGACGGCAACGCCCTCTTCACGTCGGGCGCACCGCACTCGAATCTTGGTAGCGGCGCGTTATCCACTGGCAATATGCAACTTGGTATCACAGCTATGCGCGAGCAGACCAACTATGCCGGAAAACGTATTGGCTTACGCCCCCGTTTCCTCGTGGTGCCACCGGAGCTAGAGTGGCAGTCTATGGTCGTCACGAAATCAGCGGGTGTGCCTGGAAGCAACAACAACGACATCAACCCCATGCTGGGCTACCTCACGCCCATTGTGTCGCCCCAGTTGAGTAGCGCAACACAGTGGTTCCTCGTTGGCGACCCACGCGAGATAGACACCATCGAGATCGGCTTTGTGGGTGGGCAGGTCAATCCCGCGTTGTTCATTCAGGACTCGCCATTGTTGGGAATGAATTTCTCATCCGACGTTGTCTCATTCAAATGCCGACATGAGTATGGGGGAACGGTTGTAGATTATAGGGGAATTTATAGGGGACTATAAATCATTTAGGGCATGCTTTTTCACCATGATAATAGCGATATATCATTTCTGATATATCGCTGAGAGAGTACTAGAAGAGGGGTGGTTGGTTCACTTGCTGTTTTGCTAGTTTGTTACGACGAATTGCAGCCTGAACGGTTGCAATATGTTCGGGTGTCTGCTTTCTCCCTTTAAGGCCAGCACTCTTCTTTGCTCTCACCTCAGGTCTATTCTGAGCTTCACGATTAGCGGCACGGAGCTTTGCCTTTACCTCAGGTCTATTCTGAGCTTCATGGCTGGCAGTACGAATCTTCTCCCGATGTTCAGGTGACAGCGTAACACCGCGTTTCGCAGCACTGATTTTCGCTCTGGTCTCTGGTGAAGTCTCATGTCCAAGCTTCGCAGCACGAATCTTCTCACCAAATCCATGGGGTTTAGGCTTGCCTCGAAGAGCAGCAGCACGTTTCGCTACCTGTTCAGGAGATTGTTTCTTACCAATTTGATTAGCAGTAATCTTTGCTCGATGCTCAGGCGAGAGATGCTTCCCTGTACGGTCAGCATTGAGTTTCGCCATCTGTTCAAGCATCTGTGGATGAGCAAGGCGAGCAGTTCTCATCTTTGCCTTAGTTTCTGAACTATACGTCCTACCCAGATTAGAACCAGCAGTACGAGAAATGTTGTACTCAGGATCCAGGTTATCAATGTAGTGCTGTTCTTGTTTGAGGAGATCGTCTACATGAGTTACATGCTCAAGTACTACGAAGAGGAATGCATCAGTGCCATCGGCATCATAGGCACGTTGCAAATGAGCATTCTTATGCTTATGCGTTTCTAAATCTCTTACATGGTGTTGTTTCCGCTTGAACAGGTTCACAGCGGAGCCAATGTAGATATTCAGATTTGTCAAGTTGATGATCGCGTAGATACCAGGGGCTGAAGGAATATCGGAGCAAAGCATGGTAACAACTCCTTACAGTTTTTCTTAGAGTGTGGGCACTACCAACCAAAGGATTTGGAAATTGCAGGACTAATTCCTCTATGGTTAAGCAGATAGCACTTAGTATAGGAGCTTCATACATGATAATCAATAATACACAAGAATGGGATAGTACCATTAGAAAGGAGGGAGCATGTCCAATTACGATGCCGCTGGTAATTTGCTCGTAAACGTCGCTATGATTGGCGCGGGCAATGGTCTCTATGTCAACGCGAAGGACTACGGTGCAACGGGCAACGGCAGCACCGACGACTACCCGTCATTGCAAGCCGCACTCAATGTGGTTGCTGTTGCTGGCAAGGGTGCGTTATTCATCCCTGCGGGGACGTACATGCTCTCGCAGGATTTGGTTGTGCCATCGAATTGCCTGATACTGGGTGCAGGACGCGGCTCTACTCTCAAAGCAGCAGTGAACTCGCTCACGAATTGCTTGAAGTTGTCGAGCGTCTCGCACTGCATGATTGCTAATCTGCAAATCGACGGCAACAAGGCGAACGTGCAGCAGATCGGCATTCAGTATGTGAGCCTGTCGGGAATTCTGATCACCAATAGCGACGATATCACGATCACGGGTTGCTATATTCACGATTGCTACGTTTCGGGCATTATGGCGAATGGCGGCTGTACCAATCTGGTCATCTCCAATAATCGCTTGGTTGCCTGTTTCGATAACCAGATTTATGTGCGGGCACAGAACCTCTCGCCGTATACGCCGTGCAGTTACGTCACGCTCACAGGCAACATCTGTTCGGGCGGAAGTTATAGCGGTATTCAGGTGTTAGGGTCGTCGTATGTTGCCATCACGGGGAACACTTGTTATAGCAATGGACCAACGGCGGCGCAGGGCGATGGTATCGGTAGCGAGGGCGGATCGCATATCACGATTACTGGCAACACCTGCTACAACAATGGCGTGCAAGGTATTCATATTCGCTTCACCAACGAGGTTGGGACGAATCAGCAATCGTCTCATATTGTGGTATCGGGCAACGAGTGCTATGGGCATACGTCGGGCAACGGCGACGCCGGTGGTATCTCCGTCGATGATACCGACGACATTGTAGTAAGCGGCAACGTGATTTATGGCAACCAGTTCGGTCTCAATATCAATGGAGGCTCTGGTATGGGCGTCTCGCATTGCCAGATTATCGGCAATGATATTCGCAACAATACCAATACTGGCTTGAGATTGACGCCAGGAAGTGGTAGCGAGTATGTGCTACAGGATAACTACGTCGCTGATAGCGGCGCGGACAATCTGTATACGACGGCACCGGTAATTATCCAAGGCGGAGTGTTCGCCAGAGCCGCCACCAACAAAGAGGGCATTCACCTTGCCAGCGGCTCCAATAACTCGGTGATTGATGGTACACTCATCTACGACAATCCCGATAATGGTATTCTCATGGATAGCCCTGTGACGGGCGTGGAGATACGCAATTGCTTGTTCAATGTTGTGAGCGGCAGTCAGAAGCGTGCGTTGCAGGAGCAATCGGGTGCGGGACCGACACGTATGGTCAATTGCCGTATTCTCAACCAGACCAATAACCCCTACACGCTCAACAACGCCTCTTCGCGCGTGTACGATGAGCAGACCAAAGGCACGGTTACAGTCACAACCAATTACACCGCCATCAGCAATGACGATGTAGTGCTGTGCAACCAGTCGGCGGCGATTACCGTCACGCTTCCCTCAGCAGCAAATGCCAATGGACGCATTCTCACGATTAAAGACAAAAGTGGCAGTGCTGCCACCAACAACATCACCGTGAGCGGTGCTAACACCATAGATGGAACAGCTTCAAAGGTCATCAATACGGCCTACGGCGTACTAAGACTCGTCTCGGATGGCTCCAATTGGTTCTCGATTTAATGGAACAGGGAGACCGCGAGGGGGGCGCCGCCAGTTTAAGGCCCACAACCTGGTGGGGGGGCCCCCGCCGGGGCCCGCCCCCCCTGAGCGGCTCGCACGCGTTCCAGGACTCCGACACGACCGGCATCACCCGCCACTGCACCAAGCACAATTACCTGGTGAAGCGGGTCGAGGACCTGCCGCGCATCCTGCAC
>CAXUGH010000167.1:0-11123 GCA_964250365.1 uncultured Ktedonobacteraceae bacterium | reverse complement strand
GGTATAATATCCGAAAAAGTCAATGTTTTAAGAGGTAGAATAGGATATTCTGTTCCAAACTAGCTCAAAACGTTGTCTCTGCCCTTTCTACCTACTCGCTTTACTTAGGAAGTACGCAAAGCAAAGAAATGTGTCTTCTGCTTGAATAGGAAAATAGGACGTGGAAAAAAACGAAGGAATGAGAGGACAGGGAGACCGCAAGAGTCTCCCCTACATTTCATTCATTCCCTACGTGTAGGGGAGACCCTTGCGGTCTCCCAGGAATCCCTGCACATCTCTCTGCCATGCGCCCATACCAAATCATGTTTTTACCCTTTCCCCTCCACGACGCGTATCTCTTCCTCCGTCAATCCATACAGACGATACACCACCGCATCAATCAAATCATCCGTTCGTCGCAACTGCTCCTTCATTGGTAACACAGCGTCGAGGCTCTGCTGGTAGCGTTCCAGCACGCGCTCCTTGATGCCAGCTTGTGATGGATTGACGCCGAGACGCGCACGATTTTTTACCACGATGTCCCATAGCGCATCGGGTACAAGGGGAGGCTCGTTTTTCTGGTAATCGCCCGCGTATTCGAGCAGCTTGCTCTTGCCCGTCAACACCTCGATGCCCGCCCTGTCGCCGTCTTTATCGGGCGCGATACGGAGCGTTGTCACCAGCCAATCCAGGAACTCTTTTTGTAAAGTACGTTTCTGCTTGTTCAGATCGAGCATCGTCTGCGCCAGGAACGCCAGGAGGTCATGCACCACGTCCGACTGCTCCGGTTGCTGTGATAGGTGATGCTCGACGAAGCCCAGTACACACTCTTTATCATCCTTGCTCACACACTGACTGTACAGCAGTTTCGCCTTATCGAGATAGTAGGCACGATCCTTGTCTGAGGTCACGAAGTTGATGCGACGAATAGGTATTTGAGAAACATACTGTGTGAAAAATCTCAAGTATCCGCCTCTAATTGAAGCAGATATAGTTCGATAATAGAACTCAATCAAAGATGAATTTAGCAGAGGGACTAAATACTTTTGTGTCTCTTCTATTGGTATAATATACGTGGTGTTTACGCTGTATATCCTATCTGTATCTAAGGCAAACTTGCTACCATTAGCAATATCTGGAAAAACTATTTTTGCCCTCTCAAACTCTTTATAGTAATCACAATGACGTAACTCCCACCAATGATTACCCTTGTCCCAACGCTTCTCAAGTTGTGCCTGATACTTCTGTAAGTGTTTATAGATTGCAGGATAATCGTGTATAGGAACTCCGATATACGTCCAAATTAAGAAGCGGTCTTGAAACTCCACTGAATATTTGCGGATATCTTCCCCAACAAGAAATGGCTTGATAATTTCAACACTCTTAGGATTTTCGGCTACCAAGATATCTCGCGTAGCCTTATTTATGATAAAGGCTTCGTTGAAACCCGTAAGTATTCCTCGGCGTATTTTGCTTGCAGCATATTCTTCTAAGGAAGTACTTTTAGCTTGCAGTTTATTCAAAATACTCTGCACAGTAGCATCTGCCAAAGACCAGTTATCTCCACTAAATGCACTATTGGGCATTGTTTTTGCGGTAGTGCTAATGATATCGGGTAATGAGTCAAAGTTTAAACTTGTGATCAATGCATAGTCTACTGTTGTTTTATCATTAGGGTCTTGCTGAGAAAGAATGATAACAGGATACGCACTAGCATCACCAAACACAGGCAAATCGCCAAAGTCTACCAGCTTTTCCAATTTGACTTTCGTTGTCAAAAACTCACGCAGGGCGGCACCGTAGTTTGCACGCATGAATTTGTTGGCGGTAATCATGCTGAAGCGCCCTGCGGGACGAAGCAGGACATGGCTGCGCTCGATGAAGTAGGTGTAGAGGTCGGCGATGCTATTGAAGACTTCGTAGAGTGCTTTGAAGGCGGTTTTGTCGTCGCCTAGTCCCTCTTGCCGTACATATGGTGGATTGCCAATCACAGCATCGAAGCCTGCGTTGTCTTTGTAGTGCGTCTCGTCGAAGAAGACTTCGGGAAACTCTAGTTGCCAGTGGAAGAAGCGTTTTTGAGTGGCGAGCGGAAGAGCGGCGTCGATGGCGGCAACGTCGCTCTTGTTCAGGGATGCGTAGTCGTTGTCGGTGATGGCTTTGGAATGTTCGCTGGCGATCTCCTGCGCCTTTTTGTTGCCGAAGTATTCGCTGAGCCACACATCGAAGAGGTGTTTGTAGGGGGCGAGCGAGTTGCCCGCCTGCTGGTAGACATCGCGCGATTCGGCAACCTCTTGCGCCGTGACATCGAAGCGTTTGCTGACACTCCGCATGAGTTGTGCCGCTTCGAGCAGGTAGTCGAACTGGTAGCCGAACAGACTCTCTTTTATGCTTCTATGGACGGTCTGCAGGTCGGCCCCAATCAGCGAGTTGCCGCACTTGATGTGGTGGTCGAGGAAGGAGAGGGGGGCACCGAGCGTGAAGCAGTCGAGCCACAGGCTGACCTTGGTGAGTTCCACCGCCATCGGGTTGAGATCGACGCCGTAGATGCAGCTTTTGAGGACGCGCCGCTTGAGCAGGTTGAGGTCGGTGAGTCTGCCGCTGTCGATGCTGATGCCCTGCGTCTTCATCGACTCCTCGATCTTCTGCCGCGTCACCGCCAGTTCATGCACAATCGGGTTCCACTTGAAGCGCGTGAGCAACGTCGCCATCGAGTCGGTGATGTAGTCCACCGCCTCGACTAAGAAGTGCCCACTGCCCATCGCGGGATCAAGAACCTTGAGATCGAAAAAGGCTTCGTTGATGGTGATGCGAAACTTCTTGTACGTCTCGTGTTCGGGGCTGATATCTCTTTTGAGCTTCTGCCCACGCGCAATGCTGCGCTGTACTTCCAGTTCTCGCTGTGCGTCGCGGAAGACAACGATGAGCGTGTTCAGTTTCTCATCGAGAATTGGACCAATGGTCTGCTCGACGATGTACTGCACAATATAGTCGGGTGTGTAGTAGCTGCCCGTTGCCTTGCGTTCGCGGCGGTCATTCTCTAAGTAGATGCTACCCTGTTTGTAGATGCGCTCGTTGCCCTGTTTGTCTTTGAGGGGACGCGAGTTGTTTTTCTGTGCCTCGGCAAGCGGGATAATCTCCTCGGTACGCTTGCCCTTGACCACCGCCATCAGTTCGGGGGCGATACGCAGCTTGAACTCAAGCAGTCCCTCGTAGATGCTTCCAAGGTGTCGCACGCCGAGGCTCTTGTAATCAATGAAGACGAGCTTATGCGAATGCTGATTGGTTGCACCCGCGCTGGCTCGAATACGCACGGCCTTCTCATCCACGTCTCGCGCCATGCGGTCCAAGCCCAACGCGAGGTAGCGATCCGGTATCTTGTGGTCTTTGAGGAAACGCGCGTCCTGGGAGACCGCAAGGGTCTCCCCTACATTTTGGGCGTCCCCTCCATTTTGCGAATCCCTACGTGTAGGCTGGGAGACCGCAAGGGTCTCCCCTACATTTTGTGGGTTGTTAGGTGTAGGGGAGACCTTTGCGTTCCCCCAGGCGTCTAGGGGAGGTGGATTGGTCATAAACAAACCGCCATTGTAGACGGGCATGTTGAGGGCGGGATTGCCTTTATCGACGGCGGCGAAGAGATGTTGCAGACCGTCGTAGATGGTCGTGTCGGTGGTGGAATAGGTGTGCAGGTTGTCGGGGACGCGATCATGCAGTTCGCCTGCGTCGTGTGCGATACGCTGTTTGAGCCGTTCGAGGCTGTATTCGTAGTAGCCGCGTTCCTGGCGCACGGGTAGCAGGTCGCGGCTCTCGGCATAGAACAGGAAGAGCAGGCGATAAAGAAAGGTCAAGGTACCCGTAAAGAATGATTCGAGTAGGCGGTTGCGCTCCTCGGCTGGCAACGTATCGAGGTTGACGGGTAGTTGTTCATGCTGTCGCGCATACTGCACGAAGCCCTCGGCGAAATAGGGAAAGATTTCCTCGAAGACGCGCGTTTTGAGCTTCTCGCCGAGGTCACGGGCATGCAGGTCGCTTTCGAGCAAGAGGAAGTCGAGCAGGCTCAGCGAGCGTGTTTCGCCAGCAAGAGGACGCTCGATGGGCTGGAACGCAGCGGCACGGAAGAGCAGCCAGAAGTAACGGAAAGCCAATTCGCGCTGCTGCTCCATCGCCAACGTCTCCGGCAGAGAAATTTCGTAGTAGTTGGTGGCGCGGCTATGTGCTTTGGCGGCATAGAGACGCCAGATAATGCCATTGGTGACAATCGCCCATTCCGCCTTGCCAGAATCCAGCAGCGTCACCACGACCGCACCGGGGTTCTCGTCGGGCGTCTGTGTATCGCGCTGCTCATCCTTGCCGTCAAGGTTGCGCCCCCAGGGATAGGTGAGGCAGAGGGCGAGGGGGTTTTGTGAATTTGCATAGAGCAAGTCGGCCTTCAAGGTGGTTTCTACGGTATTTATTGTGGTGGGACGCGCGACAAAGCCCAGTTGTTCCAGCACAGGATACAGCAATTGCTGGCGTAGAGCGGACACTGTTTGTCCGGTGTAATCCTCGCGTGCGTCGGCGTAGAGGACACGCAATGTCCGGTAGGCTCGCAGCATCGTAGCGTTCTCCTGCACGCTCTTCCACTCTTCTAGTTCGGGCAGACGCTCGATCAGGTAGTAGTCGGAGAAGAGGGCGCGGTTATTGAAGAACTGTTCGCTCCACGTCGCCACGACGTAGGCATTGAGCAACTTGTCGTATTGGGCGATGCTATCGGGTTCGGTAAAGGTGAAGCGGCGCAACACACGCACGGTCAGGTCACTGGGCTTGAGCCGCTCGACCTGTAGCACATGCGAACGAATACTGGTTGGCGAATTACCAGGGATAGGGAGTTGTTGCTGTTGCAGTGTCTCGTCGGAGGCGGTGATGGTCTGGTTGTAGCGTTCGGTCAGCACAAAATCGAGCCGCTCATAGTTGTCCGTCAGGATCAGCAGGTAGCCGATGCCATTGTAGGCACGAAAACGCTGCACAATTTCATTGCGAACGGCAACCGTCAGCGAACGCACCTCGAACAAATAGACCTCGAACAGCCCTTCATCGTGGCTTGCGACGCGGTAGATCGCACGAATCGCATGGCGCAACATCTCTGAGGACATATTCATTGCTTGCAACGTCTGCTCCACGCGCTCCGTCGTATCGTAGCGCAGCCGTGTGAAAAACTGCACTACGCTCTCCGCGTTTGCAAGTCCCTGCACATCCTCGGATGTCAACTCGATGTCGTCGTTCTTGTCAGAGGAAACCGCGTCCGTATTGTAAGCCATGTGCCAGCAACCCTTCCATGTATGTTCGTGAGCCATTCGTGAAAAATCGTGTGTTTGTCGTGAGACAAAAAGAGTAAAATAGATTGTTTAGAGCGAAATCAGGGTATCATTGTGTTGGAGAGGTTGTCAAGGACTACCAATCGCCCTCTAGTGCAAGGTGATAGAAATTCGGCATCTCCCGTAGCCCACCTTTGTCAGCAATTATCAGTCGCCTTTTGTCCCAATGGATAGCACCAATCTCATAGGATGCCAAATATATGCCTACAAGTTGAGGTGACTCATAAGTGTTTGTGTTGATTTGCCAGATACATACCTTCCCATGTTGGTCTCCTGCTGCTAAGAAACGATTATCAGGAGAAAGAGAGAGGCATGTTATCTTATTCATATGTATACCTGGAGTATCTAAACAAAATGATGCATTGTTCCTTTTAAGCGACCAGAAACGCACTGTTTCATCTGATGATCCGGTAATTGCTACAGCAGTATCGTTAGAGAAGAGAACTGTTGTTACTTCACTTACGTGACCTTTTAAGACGGTCAGCATCTTCTTAGTTGCAACATCCCACACCCTTGCCATTCCGTCAGACGAGCCAGTAATAGCTAGAGAGCTATCCAGCGAAAAGGCTACACTACTTACCCAACCAGCATGACCTTGTAACACGGCAAGAGACTTGCCGCTTGCGATTTCCCAGATACGTGCAGTCTCGTCCGTTGAACCTGTAATAAGTTGAGTGCTATCAGGTGAAAATGCAATGCTAATAACACGTCCACTGTGTTCTTTCATTACCGCAATCAGATTTTTACTCTGTGCATTCCAAACATGTACTGCCCTATGAACAGAACCAGCAGCGATTTTTCTGCTGTCGGGCGAAAAGGCCACGCAATCAACATAGCCTAAATTATTGTATAGCCATTCTGCCTGCCGACCTCTTACCGTGTCCCACAACCCCACCTTACCATAGCTATAGCCTGCAACTGCATACGCTCCATTTGGCGAAAGCGTAAGACCCAAAACTGAAAATCCCTTCGCCAATGACGGGGTGCCTTTGTCATGCATTTCTTCCTGAGTCAGAACTTTCCATACACGGGCAGTCCCATCCATTGACCCTGTAATTACCTTTGTTCCATCCGATGAAAACGCAGCACATATCACTTTGTCTGTATGATCCAACCATACGTCTAGCAATTCTCCATGCTGTATCTCAGCAAGCATTACGCTTCCTTTGGCTGAAATTAAGACCATTTTTTCTCCATCAGGAGAGAGTATCATATCTGTGATATCTGCTATATCGTTATGCCTAAAGACATTTATTTTTCCGCCTAAAGGGGACAACCTTGCCCCACTTGTCACATTCAACATTATCATAGTGCCTATCGATGCTATGATTATATCGTTATCACGAGTGAAAACAATGCTTTCTACTCTTTGCAAGTATTCTTTTAATAATACTTGTGGTGAGCTTTCTATTTTCGTATCCCAAATCCTTATTGCATTGTAAAATACTCCTCCTTGACCGTGAACACGAATAACTGCCGCAATTTTCTCTCCATCAGATGAAAAAACCACTTTCGATGAGCCATAATAAATAAAAATTTCATTTAGCACCTCGCCATTTGTAGCATCCCATAGTTTTACAGTCGAATCTTCTGAACTGGTTGCTACAATTCTTCCATCTGGCGAGAAGGCAACTGAGGTTATAGGTTGCGTATGGCCTTGCAGGATAACTTTTTCTTGTTCACTCAGAACATTCCAAACATACCCGATATTTCCTACAGCAGCTACGACTTTTGTCCTATCAGGAGAGAAAATCATACATGTTACATGCTCTCCTGGTGCTATACCGTTCGAGGTCACTAGCACTTTTCCGCTACATAAATCCCATACACGAATTGTCCCATTGGATGTACCAGTAAGTACATGGGTATCATTTTCCGCAAAGGCAACACTCAACACGTCACTACTATGACCGGATAAGACATTTAGCAGAGCTGGGTCTTCTGATTGCACTGCGTTTATTTGCTGTAGCCATCGTTCAGGGGATTGGCTTTGTATTAAAGGTTGTTTATCTTGTACTGAGCGGTTGTAGAGTTGCTGACGAAATAGCCCTGCAATTTCTTTAGGCCACAATTCCTCTATTCCCAATAGGAAACTACTCCATGACAGCCAATGTTCTATTCGTTCTAAAAGTATCGTTCCATCAATAGTTAGGAGTTGTGCATATGCATGTGCAGCCTGCACTTGTTCAAGACACTGCCAGTAACCTTTCTCCAATGCACGTTTTTCGAGCCTGTTAATATCGGTGAATTCGTCTATAAGATGCTTTCCTGCCTCTTGCAGGAGAGTGTTTTCTTGCTCATCGTGTACAACAAGCCGACGCCCAAACTCTCGCAACAGAGGATGTAGGCGTATCTGTTGGTCTGTTAGCACCTCGATCATGCTCCAATTTTGCAGTTGCCTACGGGCACGTCCCAGCGGCTCTAAGGCGGTATTGCCTGTTTCACCGAGGCCTGCGGCAAGACCGAGGAGCCAGAGCGGAATGGCGGTGGCTTCGGGGAAGTAGGCGGCGAGTTTGAAGAGACGTTGCGCCCCCGCGTCGCGTATCTTGTCCCAACTGAGGCGGAAGGTGGAGAAGAGACGCGCTTCGCTTTCGTTGTCGCTCTGTGTGATCTCAAAGGCTCCACGTTGTTGCAGTTGCTTGGAGAGATGCGTTGGTGTCAGGTATTCATCTTGCAACAGGTCACGCAAAAGAGTTAGTGCGAGAGGGAGATAGTCCACGTATTGACAGATGGCTCGTGCTGCCTGTGCTTCTGCATCAGAGGTTTTTGCTATAAGAGCATTGGGCAAGAGGGCGGGTCGGTGTGTCAGCAATAGAGTTAGTGCGCCCTCTACGGGCAAGCGTTCGACAATATGTTTTTTCACGCCCGATGGAGTCACGGTGTTACGCGAGGTGTAGAGGAGGGTGCAACGTGCCTCTTCCCCTGCGAGTGTGGGAAGGGCGGTCTGCACGAGGTCGGTGTTCTCCACGTTATCGAGAATGAGCAGGGCATCGGGATGCTGAGCAAGGTAGCGGCAGATATGACGCGCACGCTTGGCCTCATTCTCAGGGTTCGTGATATCGTCGTCGGCCCGCAGGTAGTCGGTCTTTTCGGCGAGGTCGGCGAACTGGCGTTGCCAGTCGGTAATCGTAGTGCCAATGGCAGGCATCCAGAAGACGCCAGCCACGAAACGATCCTTGTAGCGGTGGGCAAACTCGGCGGCAAGCTGCGTCTTGCCAATGCCACCCATACCCAGAACGCCAACAAGGGCGACGTGTGGTGACGAGGTGCTGTTTGTTGTGGGAGGCAAGAGGAGACGCTCCAGTGTCTCGAACTCATCTGGTCGCGCTTGAAATGACGCTTTACGCTGCAAAGGGATGTAGGTATGAGGACGCTCGTTGACGACGGGAATGTGTTGTCGTTGGCGCAGCAGTTCGGCGGCCCGTTCGGGATAGTGGGCAAGGATGTACTCATAGCCGCCCGCATCGGTCTTAGAGATTACAGGCTTCTGCTGCTGCGGCATGGCCTCTTTAATATATTCTGTGAGGCGGTTGACAGTGATGGTGCCATCATCGCCCAGCACATCATCGACTTTGCCAGATAGAGCTTCAAGGAGGAGTCCCGTCATGATGCCAGAACCGTCGCGTTCACCTGCGGTCTGGTCATAGCTCGTGGCGGCAAGGGCAACGCGTAGACCACTGCGACGCGTGCCATCGTTGGAGCCAGGCATCTCGAAATAGTAGGCGATGCGCTGGCGTAACTCTTCCAGATAGCGGTCTGATGGTGTGCGAATATCCTCAGAGAAGCAGGAGTCAATGACGATCAGGACGCGTTCGGCCTTTGTGCCAAGCAGGAGTTTCTCGCGCAACCAGGGCAACGAGAGGTGCGCGTTATTGTCATCCTCGACATCTTGCTCGTTGAAATCAGCGGTGACAAGGTAGGTTGCCTGTCTGCCAGCCTCGATAGAAAGTGGTTGTCCATGTCCACTGAAATACACAAAGAGAATATCATCTTGTTCGGCCTGCCGCGCCAGTTCCAGTACTGCTTTGCGTACATTACCTGTTGAAGCCGCCTCTCCCAGCAGAGTTGGTCTGAACAACTCAAAGGTACAGGAGGTTTGCAAGACCTCCGCCATCCGCTCCGCATCACGTTCCGCAAACTGTAGAGAGACAAGCAATGGACTTTGCGACGCGTTGACGCCAATTACGAGGGCAAGGCGTCGCTCGGAATGTGTGGGGAGTTGTACAGGCTGTTCGCTCGACATGAAGCACATGCCTTCCTATTTCATACAATACCAGAAGCAATTCATCTTTACTATACCATAAACATGCCTCACCTTCATGTGGTGCCATGTCTATTTTCTGTGATGTGTCTGTCGTTTTGGGATATTGATTCGGGGGGCATGCATGGGGTCATGGTTATTTAGAACATTCAGGGGATATTCAGGGAGACCGCAAGGGTCTCCCCTACATCATGATTCAGTACTAGCTATTTTGCTTACACTCAGATTCATACTGCGCGAAGAAGTCAGGCCGATTGTTCACTTCAACGAACTGTTCAAGCAGAGAAATCACCTCTGCAAGAGAAAGACGAAATGCCCTCCCAATCGCTCCACTCCTCACAGGAGTTGCCTCATGCTTTAAGATGTATGCAATGGGTTGGTAGGGATGTGACCAGGAGACTATTTGAGCAGAAAATGGCATATCAGCGATGGTAAAGGAATGCGTAGTAACCTGGGGGTTTCCTGGCTTCACTAGTTCCTCAGAAGATAGACCAAAGACATTCATGACTACATCGGAACGTGATATGTCCTTTGAGTTCACTAGAGGCCGTAGTTCTTCCTGGGTCATGGAGGTGATCGTAAAGTTGCCTGTGCTGAGATCATGTGATTGCCTTCGGTGAGAGGGAAGAACAAATCTCAATTCTACACTAGTTACACTATTCTTTGCCCGATCTTTCTCCGATTGTGTCCAGTGAAAACCACTACAAGCAGTTAAACCCAGAGGATTTCCTAACAGTCCATAGACGGGCATAGGTGCGGCTTGAACCACTTTGGCAATGCGTGCGGCTCCCCTTCCATCGTGGAGCCAAGTATCCTGTCTATTCTCATGAGAGTGAGAACTCATACTCATCTCCCTTTTATGTCTTCAAGTAAATTCATAAACTCATTTTTCAAAAAGGGTGTAGTAGTAAGAGAAGCGGGGGTGCGGGGCTTGGCGGAGGAGGTGGGATTTGAACCCACGAAGGCTATTCACCTTACACGATTTCCAGTCGTGCTCACTAGACCACTATGAGACTCCTCCAAGCGGAGAGAGTGGGATTCGAACCCACGAAGGCTTGCACCTTACCGCTTTTCGAGAGCGGCACTTTCGACCACTCAGACATCTCTCCGCGAAGCAGTATAACATATCCGTTTTGCTATGACAAGCATTATTTTTCGTTCAACTCGCCATGTTCGTAGAGCCAACGTGCGAAGAGCATTTTGCTGTCGTCCGCCTGTCGCTGCTGCATCTCGGCATTCTCATAAATATGCACGCGCTGATGCTGCAACCTGTGCGCCTCCTCCAACGTGAAGCCCATGTTCAATAAACGCGATAACTGTTTCCGTTGCTCCTGATCGCTGGCTACTGAGGTTTCTACCTGTGGAGTGCTGTACTCTTTTTGCTCAGAAACGTTGCTTTGCGATGGTTGCTGTCTATTCTGCATGGTCTCTCTCCTCGTTCGTGCTTTGTCGTGCGATGCGATGTTCGCTTGGCTTGCTATTATTTATCGGCAAGCTAGACAAGTTGCGTAGGAGTTGGCAGACAACAGGAA
>CAXUGH010000166.1:0-11158 GCA_964250365.1 uncultured Ktedonobacteraceae bacterium | reverse complement strand
GTCGTTCCGCCGACGCGTACCATCTGGATAATCTCGCCACGAAAGGTGTTGCGTGCGGAACTGTCCGGCGATGTTGAGTAAAGCGTGATGCTGCGTGGCTCGACGACCACATACGCGTCCTCGCCAATCTGCGGTCGAGGAGCGTTCTCGTCTTGCTCAGAAAGCGTTGCGAGAATTTCAACTGGCGAAGTGCCGTTATGCACTTGCAGTACACAAACGTTGGGGGCTGCGTAAGATAGAATACGGCCTTGAAAAAAGTTGACGCCGATGAGTTCGGCGACATATGACGAGCGTGGATGCTCTAACAGGTCGCGCTGTCCACCCTGTTGTAGCACATGCCCCTGTTCCAGCACGAGAATGTGTTGTCCAAAAAGCAAGGCTTCGAGATAGGTATGCGTTACCATCACGGTTGTGATATCGACCTCTGCCAGAATACGTCGCAACTCCTGTCGCACCTCACGGCGCGTCTGTACGTCGAGTGCCGAGAGTGGTTCATCGAGCAGCAACAGTTGTGGCTGTAGTGCAAGTGCGCGGGCAATAGCGACGCGTTGCTGTTGACCGCCAGATAGCTGTGCTGGTTTACGCTGCTCCAATCCTGGTAGATGCACTCTTTCCAGTGCCTCACCAACACGCTGTCGTATCAATGAACGTGCAAGATGTTGTGCCCGTAGACCAAACGCGACGTTCTCGAACACGCTGAGATGCGGAAAGAGGGCGTAGTCCTGAAAAACGTAGCCAAACGGCCTCTCCTGCGGTGGCACGACGATACCGCGTTCGCTATCAAAATAGATACTGTCGCCCAGCGATATGTGGCCTTTTTGTGCCGTAAGCAGTCCCGCGATCAAGCGCAACACGGTACTCTTACCCGCGCCGCTCTCACCCAGTAGTACAGTCGTCTGCCCCTCCTTCGACGAAAAGTCCAGGGCGAGATGAAAGGTGTTGAGATGTGTATCGAGTGTGATGTTTAGCATAAACCTAGTCCCTACTACCCAGTCTCTCCCTCCACTCGCCGCCGAAGGTGGCGAGTGGAGGGAGAGACTGGGGCACAGCCCCAGCCTCCAGTCAAGGGGTTGCACCCCTTGCATCCCCGCTTTTACACGTCATTATACCGTAAGGTTCCATTGCTAATAAAAAGTAAGTAACAAGCCTTGCGATAGTTAAGCAAAATATGCTATACTATAGGGTAAATACACTCATCTATTATCACACAGACCTATAGCTCTATATGCAAATGAACGAGTCGGAAATGGCAGGTTAATTATGGCAACGAAGCCAACAGAAACAATAGAAAAGAATACGGCACTTACACACATTTGTCCCAGCTATGAACACGCAGTACAAATTCTTGGCAAACGGTGGACAGGTTTGTTGTTGCTTGCTTTGCTGGACGGTCCACGTCGTTTCTGTGAGTTGACCGCTCTGGTTGAAGGGCTTTCTGACCGTGTGCTAAGTGACCGCCTACGCGAGCTTGAGCTTGAGGGCATCGTCAAACGCGTTGTCTATCCACAGATTCCTGTGCGAGTGGAATATCAACTAACCGAGAAGGGCAACGCCCTCAAGCCTGTTGTCGAGGCGATTCATACGTGGGCTGAACAATGGGTACCAGGAACGGACGAAACTTCGGTTGTGCTACCTGAGGCGGATTGTACAAATTAGCTGATACGATGTATAGGGGTTGCTGCAAAAAGAAAGCGCAACCCTTTCTTTTTGGGAAGTGAGGCAGTTATGGAGAATTTATGGGCACCCTGGCGCATGGCGTTTATCACTCCTAAGACGGAGCAGGAGCCAGGGTGTATTTTTTGTGTACAGCCAGCGGCTCACCGCGACGACGAGTATCATATTCTCTATCGCGGCGAACGCTGCTACATGATGCTCAACAAGTACCCTTACAACAATGGACACCTCATGATTGCCCCTTTTGAGCATGTTGGCAGCATCTCGCTTCTCGATGCCGAGACGCTGGCAGAGATGATGGCGCAGGCTCAGCTTGCGCTCAAAGCCATACGCTACGCTATGAAGCCCGATGGTTTTAATATGGGTATCAACGAGGGCAAAGTGGCGGGCGCAGGCTTCGCCGACCATATGCACTATCACATTGTGCCGCGCTGGAACGGCGACACCAACTTCATGCCCGTCATCGCCGACATCAAAGTCATGCCGGAACACCTCGACAATGTGTACAAGCAGTTGAAGGATGCTATTAAGGAAGTTCAAGAATAACAAAAGGGCAGATATTCGGGGAGAGAAGCTAGCTTCTCTCCCCGAATATCTGCCCTTTTGTTATTCTTGAACATCTCGACTATAAAAATGTTTAATGCTATACTGCTATCCTAAACTATTTTGGGCCGTGTGCCGATAGAACATATCAAAGAACTATGTGAACGGGAAGGCGGCTATATTTTGCGCCGCCTCCAACAATGTAAAAGAGGACTTCATGACTATACCTATATCGTCTATACAGAATCGCCAATCCGTTTCTTCGTCGGCCTCCGTAGAAGGTGAGTCACAAGAACTGGTGGATGTCCTCCAGAAGATTGTCTATAACGCGGGTGCCCTCTTAGAGGTTCGCAACTGTTCGATTGCGTTGCTCGATTCCAGTGGCTCATCACTGATAACGCTTGCCGCCCTGCAAAAGAATGGGCGCAAGCCGCGCAACACGCGCTTTCGCCGAAACGAAGGTGTCGCGGGCTGGGTTGCGGAAAATGGTGAACCGCTTGTTATCAATGATGTGAGCCTCGATCCCCGCTTCAAACGTCTAGGTCGCACCCCCATTGGCTCGATTATGTGTGTTCCCCTTATCGACAATGATACCTTTATCGGCACGTTGACCGCGAGCAGCCAGGAGATAAATGCGTTCGACGTGAAAAAAGGCAAAATGATGATCATTTTCGCGGAACAGGCAACGCTGGCAATTTCTCATGCACGGCAGGCAGAGTTGGCGTATCGCCAGGCCAATCAGCTTGAGATGCTGATGGACCTCTCGCGTGGCATCACCACCAGTCACGAACCCGATTCGCTCTATCGCTCCATTCTTGTCGATGTGCAGCGTCTTGTTCCGTGCGATCTTGCGACTCTATACCTGTATCAAGAGGGAACACAGGAACTGCATCCTATTGCGGAACTGTATGGTTCCGATACGGTCGTCGGCGGAGCACAAGAAACAAATGCCGCCGAAGTAAGAATGGTCGATCTGCAACAAGAGAAAGTCCGCCTCTATGATACACAGTCGGTTACAGCGTGGGCCGCTGTTCACAAGCATCCCATGTTACGTGTACCGATTGCGGAGACAGTCGCCAAACCGGAGGAAAACGAGG
Source organism: uncultured Ktedonobacteraceae bacterium (assembly GCA_964250365.1). Taxonomy (GTDB): domain Bacteria; phylum Chloroflexota; class Ktedonobacteria; order Ktedonobacterales; family Ktedonobacteraceae; genus JBBQVS01. The sequence goes on along the minus strand of CAXUGH010000166.1, from coordinate 7,844 downwards.
ATATGGCGGAGCTAGCGGCTCCACTTGTTTCCAAGCATGTTCTCTACGGTGTGCTATCGCTTATCCGCGTCGAAGCGTTTAGCAGTGAGGAGCTACGTATTGTACGCAATCTCGGTAATATGGCGGCGGCGGCTCTCGAAAACGTCGAACTCTTTCACAAGGTACGCACAGACCAGGAGCAGTTGCGCGCGATTGTAGCCTCAAGCTCCGATGGTATTGCACTACTTGGCGTCAACGCCTGTTTTATAGAGGCCAATGAAGCCTTCGGGCGTATCTTTGGCATCGAGCCAGAGCAGATCGTGGGTATGGATTGTATCGAGTTGCTCGGTTGCGAGGAAGAGGACGGTAACGAGCAGTGTCGTGAACTGTGCATGGTGCATGCCGCTCTGCAACAAGAGGAGCCGTTGCCCTACACGGAAATTGACCTGACGATCAAAGGCGTTCCGCGCTCCGTTGGCTTGAGCATCACACGCGTCTCCACCAAAGGGCAGCCAATTTGTTTGATGATGGCACGCGATGTCACCGCTATTCGCGATGCAACGCGTATGAAGGCAAATTTCATCTCCATGATTACACACGAATTGCGCTCACCACTTAACGCCATCAATGGCTATCTCGACCTCGCGCTCTCAGGAGTCGCGGGCGAGTTGAACGAGCAACTCACCGAGTTTCTGCGCCGCTCGCGTGCCGGTAGCGAGCAACTGTACGCGCTCGTCGAAGACCTGTTGCTGGTCTCACGTGCCGATGCGGGTCAGTTGCGTATGAGCCGCGAGGTTATCAGCCTCAACGATGTGATTACCGATGCTATTGAAGAGCTAGAACTGACCGCAACCGATAAGGATATTGCTCTCAGTGTAGACATCGCCGAGAACTTTCCACAGCTCTACGCCGATCCTGTACGCATGCAGCAGGTGCTACGCAACCTTGTGAGCAACGCCCTCCGCTTCACTAGCGCAGGTGGTAGCGTTACCGTTGCCGCGAAGCTAGAGTATGTTGAGGATGGAGACGAAGAGACTGAGGACCGCGATGTGCGTCGCGCGAAACTGATAGTAACCGATACAGGTATGGGCATTGCGCCGGAGTATCAGCAGCGCATCTTCGAGCGTTTCTATCAGGTGCCGCAAACAACGGCACGCACAACGGGTCAAGGTTTAGGACTTGCCATCGTCAAAATGATTATCGAGTTGCACGGCGGCATCGTCACCGTCGAGAGCGTCGAGGGACGCGGTAGCACCTTTACGTGTGTGTTGCCCTGTGTGCTGTCGTAGTATGCAATCATCGTATGTCACTCACCGCCGAAGGCGGTGAGTGACATACGATGATTGCATTTAATATTGTGGATTCACATAGAACCAGCTAATAACCCCTCGTGGATAGATGTATCCACTCCAACCGCTCCCATCCTCATGCACACCATCTCCAAAATTTTGCGCTAAGTCCTGATTATATGCAAAGGCTGTGTTGACCATGTTTAACCGCTTGCAGGTTGTACACCCATTGTGCGCGTATACTACATCGGCGACGATGCTTGAGAGCATAACTTTGCTAAACCACTCGTAGCGTTGACAATGCCCTGTACTACATTGCGTCCCCGTTGCCGTCGTCGAGGTCATCGTAATCATACCAGACGAGAGCGTGCTGGCCTGTACATCGGCTGGATATTGTTGTGCGAGGTCAGAAAGCAGAGTAGCGTTCACGATTCGGTCTAGTCCGATGAGGTGCAGGTAGAACAGGCTCTCGCCCAGTGTGATAGTGCGTCCACCGCAATTGCTAAAGGCGTTGCTTGTTGCGATGGGAAGATAGCCAAGAGCATTATATGCTTGCACCATTGCGCCCTCGATTTTTGTTGCCTCTGTATTCCAGGTTGAAGCGGTAGTAGTGTCGCCAGTAAGCGTGTCGAGGTACGCCGTTGCGCGATAGGCCGCCGCTTCTTTGAGTCCCAGATAGTACTGGTTGCCTGCTCTTGCACTGTTGTTGCTAAGACAATCGCTGGCAGCGTCGTAAGTTGTGTTGGTATCCTGTCCATTGTAGGCGATACCCGTGTTGGGATCACCTGCATGCTGATTGTGCCGCATTGCCGCGTTGAGCTGTGTACCATATTGCCGAACAAAGACGGTATCACTCGTTGTGAATGCGTAGTAGGCGAGGAGCAGAGCAACGTTCGCGTTTTCTTCGGTGGGCATAGGTGCGTTATAGCATGTCGCGCGAAGAGTAGGGACGCCATTGCCAGGAGTCGTGCATTTGCCGTTGCTATCGACATCGCCGCCCTGATCGTGCTGAAAGTAGGTTCCGAATGTGTCGCTGGTAGCGTTTTGCAGGACTTGCGACATAGCGGCTTTGAAAAACCACGGCACATGCGTAATCTCGAAGTAGCCGTACTCATGCATCACATCGACCGTACTCAAAAAGCCGAACGACCCCTCGTACACGGCGGCATCATAACCACCACCAGCGCAACTTTGACGTGCCATAAGCCAGCTATCGGCTTTATAGCTGCGTAGTGTATCGCTGAGCAGCCAGCGTTGCGCGGGACTAAGCGTATTATTCTGAATAAGAATATTCTCCATACTTTGCGCTCTCCCCAACAGATTATCACAGGTCGAGAGGTTGTCTATTGAAAAATCGACCAGTGTAGAGAGCGTAGGCCACTCCTGAGCCGCGTACAAGCCCTCGTTCTGGCACCCGGCTGGCAAGCTTGTATTTGCGAACAGGTGCGGATTCGCATTCCAGCCACCAAGAATAAGGTACGCGGTAGTCGTTTGACCCGCTGCCACGCTATAGTTCCACGAAAGCCCCGCACGGTCACTACTCGTTGTCGCACAATTCCATTGTCCCTGTTGACCCGCGAGAAACAGCGTGCCACCCGTAACATCACTACTCGGATCGTAGGTGAGCGTAGTAACAGGAGTGCCACCCGCAGTGATATGGGTAGTACAGGCATTGTCCAGTGGCACAGTACGATTGCTGCCAAGAAGAAAGCTACCAGCTTGCCTACTTGTACCTGTGTTACTGATAGTCACACCTACCAGTAGGATTGGCGCGGTATCATCCTGTACTGCATGCATGCAGTTGCGTATATCAATACAGCCTGCTTCGCCAAGAAAGGGCGAGATGAGATCGACGGTGAGATGCGTCCCACTGCCATCTGGAGCATCGCCCTCCCAACGCGTGGTATCGAGTCCTTGCGTCTCACGCTCGTTTGCAAGATAGGCGTCATTAGTATTGAGCATACCCATATGAAAGAGAAAGCTGCGCTGTTGACCGCTCGGAGTAATGCCGACGATGTAGCTAGCACTATTGTCATGATAGACGCCATCGGTACCACTGCTAACCGAAGCGGTGCCAGGGGAAACAGCAAAATCGAAGCGCGAACCGAACGACGAGTTCATATTGGTGAAGGTGCTTCGTGGCGTAACGCTTTGCATAGGTAAACGGGAGTCTAATGTAATTGCTTTTGCGATAGAGGAGTTTGATGTAGAACGTTGAGTTTGTGTGGGCATGGCTGATACAGACATAGAAAGTATATCTGAGCAGACAAAAGTGATAACAAGAATACTTACATAGTAGAAAAATATATGAGGGCGTACAGAACGCATCAATAGCTCCCTTACTTGCATCCTTCACGAGAGAAGCTTTCAATACTGTATCATCTTGCGTAAATGTATATCAAGTATGCCCAATATACGTCCATGAAAGCAAGCAAGGAGAGTTGTAGTATGGTTGAGAGTTGGTTGTGATTTTCCTAGCTCTTATTCTCCACGTCTGCTTCTCTCCTCTCTCACAGTAACACTTGCGGGGACATGTTCATGCATAATCGTCAAGCCATGATCCCGCCTCTCGACTCCCAACAAGCGTTGCCCCTTCGCACTCGTCGAAGCAACCACCGCGACCCGCTGATGCAACTCCGCCTCATCTCGCGCATAGACTAGTGCGAGATTGTCACACAGATATCTCCCCCACTCATCGCATCGCTCGAAGCGCAGCATGTACAACAGAAAACGTCCTGGTACGGTTCCATTGGTTGCCTTCAGTACACGCAGCATCTCCTCATCCACCACGAGATGTAGCACCGAACCCGCAAGCCACGTCCCATCGGGAAGCACATCGAGCGCAAGCCGCGTTGCCACTTCATTTTTCTCCATGCCAATCTCATAGGCAGTCTCGTGATAGACCAGCAAACTTCCATCAGGTAAGTGCAAAAAGGCTGGTGTACCCTCAACAAGCACCTGCAATTCAGCAGTAGAGAAGAGGGGTGCTGTCTGTGGCGTGACCGTTGTGCGTTCGTCTCGTACAGAAATAAAGGTCGCTGTCATTGTCTCCTCCTTCTTATTGTGCTGTCAAAAGAGCAGAAAGTGTACTATTTTTGAGAGATATACCCTGCAAATCATCAAAGCGCACCGTATAACGCGCATAGCGCGAGAGGGCGGCAAGAATATGCACTGCAATTGAGAACTCGACACGCTGATTGCAGTCCATTAAATACACAAACAGAACGTGAACCTGAGCCTGTGACGCGATATCGTGGATGCTCACATTGTAGCGTTGACGGAACTGTCGAAAGGTGGGACGACGCGTCCATAGCGGAGCGAGTGGTTAGGTGTCCTGGTCGGAAATCGTTGGTACTTTTCCCCTTCCGCCATCTCCGCGACCATCTTGATGGCTTGCATCGGTCCAATTTCGCGTGCCAGTTCACTTTGTAGCACGGCAATATTTTCCATGCGAGCGTTGATAAAATCGTGGCGAGCTGTACCGTAGGCAAGGCCAGAGAGACCTGCTTGGGCGGCTTCGTATTCCAGTGCAATCTGTCGGCGTAAACGCGCGACATCACTTTCTGCCATTGTTTCCTCCTTAGATGTTTGTAAAGAAATCTCTGTTCAGGTGTACTATACTTGCATTTTGTGAACAAAAGAATGCGCGATTATGATCAAAGTTTTGCGGAAGAATAGACAGGATGTTATGCTATAAACGCCTCAACGGGAACCTTTTGAGTGTTAGTGAGGCGTTAGGGGAAGCAAACTGTATGACACAGACAAAGAAACAACCTAACAATTATTTGCGGCGCGAACGCGAGCTAAAGGGCTGGTCACAACGGATGCTTGCCGAACGTCTTGGGAGTAATGAGCATGTTGTCAGTCGATGGGAGAAGGGTTTACATACCCCTAATCGCTACTTTCAGACGCAACTCTGTCAACTCTTTGGCAAGAGTGCTGAAGAGCTTGGATTTATGACACCAAAAGAAGAGACAACTCAGGAGATGCATATAGATGAGGAACAATCTGTGAAACGCCGTGACTTCTTGTCTTTGTCGGGATTGGTAAGCACTACTCTCGCTAATCCTTTCCATAGCGAGACATTTCAACAGGTATCAGCATTATTAGACACTCAGCCTTTCACACTCCAATCTGTGGATGAATTTGCTGTCACATTATGGCAATCTCGCAATAATGCGGCATTCTCAATAGAGGTACTTTATACTCATTACCTCTTTAGTTTTGACAGCGTTTTGCTCGATGGATATAAGGGAACGTGTTTGCAATATTTCTATCACAAGTCTCATCCCAACACATACAGCTATTTGTCTGAGGCGAAAGAGGCACTGAGCCGAGCGTTAGCAGCTAACACACCTGCGAGAAGAAAGTTGTATTACTTAGGAGACTTTGCTCAGGCGGAAGCTCGGCAAGGTGAAGTGGAAGCGTCGTGTGAATATGCTTTCAAGTTATTAGAGGTATAGGTCAAATTGAGTCAAAAAGCATTCGGAGGCGACTCACTGATGTACGCCAGCTTCTGCAACCATATGAGAACACAACCTATGTCAAAGAGTTGGATATGCAGATGATATCTCTTCTTCATTGAAAATGAGGAGGCAGATGCTTTAAGCGAGAAGTTCTAAAAGCGAATGAATAATTCGGTCTGGATGAACAAAACTCTCCTTTGGTAATCCTTTGTATGATGGATCGAACCAGATCGCAAAGATGCTCAGCTGTTGAGAAGCAGCGATATCAAACATCAGATCATCACCGATCATCCAAGTTTCATGAGCAGCAACATGGAGGTGATCAAGGGTAGCAAGAAAAATACGTGAGTCTGGTTTGGCAACACCAAACTCCTCTTCAATGAGAATGATATCAAAGAAAGAACCTAGATGATGTCGCTCAATTTTCTGTCGTTGATAACTCGCATTACCATTACTTATTAAAGCAAGAGGAATATTGAGGTCTCGTAATTGCTGTAATGTGTCAAGTGCATGAGGCGCGAGATGTCGATGCTCATTACCAATAGTCTCATACGCGTAAACCATTGCAGTTGCAATTGTAGTGTTCTCTTTCCCAATGTGTTGTAATGCGTGTTCAACAGTTTCTCGTCGTGTGGCGAATGGCTCAAGTCGATCTCTTCGTTGCTTTTCAGAATTATGCTCAATCTCTCTTTGATAGGCTTCACGACTTTCACGAAGGGCTTGTTCAAGGACTTCGGGAGCAACATCGAGTATTGGTGCAAACTGTTGACATACCTGTTGCCAACTTTGATCTGATCGTTGTGTTGTGATCAGCAAAACACCATCCATATCGAACAAAATCCCTTGTGGGAAAGTGGGGTGCTATAATTCTCTTTCCGCACTTGACGATCCGTCATTTGCGTGCTATGCTCAATTCATTCCTATAAAACTTTGGTAGCAGAGAAGAAATGGGAATGACGCGAACGCACAAGAACAAAAGTAGCCAATCTGTACAGTAGAAGGAGACAGCTTGTGGGAATGCTAAGAATTATGTCCCGTCGTGGCGACGACCGCGTGACCTGGGATACCAATAAGGCAGCGGCACACGATGCAGAGGCAGTCGCAGCAATTCATGAGGCCGAGCGCATCTTCAATTCAGAGCGTGCGAAGGGTGCCACCGCCTTCAGAGTCGAGTCAGGAAAAACTGTAGAGCGTCTCGAAAAGTTTGATCGTACCGCAGAGCAGATTGTGATTGTACCGCGTGTTGTGGGAGGCTAGGAGGACAGGTACCCATGAATATGGTGGAAACGCTATGCCTGTTTCTCGGCATCTGGCTATTGTTTCTCTTGCTGGCGGTCTACTATCTGTCACAGTCACAGGATGGCGGTGTCGGGCGTTTCCGCGAGTCGGTAAGTGAACATCTTTCAGCCGAGAGCCGCGCAAAGGTTTTGTTGCGCGAGATGCTCTCGGAGAACCAGTATCAGCAACTGATTAAATACGGCTACCTGGAGGTCACGAGTCCTTCGTTCGACCAGCGTGTCTATCGCATCCCCGGCGCAGGTGGTCTGGTAAAAGTGTATGAGCGCGGCTGTGCCATTATGGAACTCTGTCTGCAACCAGCGGAGCCATTGCCCGATGGCGATGTCGTCGTGATGCACAAATTGATGATCGAGGCGAACGAGCAAGAGTATTTGAAGCAGGCGAATCATTTCGCCCCCGGCATCATCTCGCTCCGCTGCCAACACCTCTAATCTGTTTAGTAAGAGAATACACAGAATGTAGCTGTCACGGCTTCACCGTGACAGCTACATTCTGTGTATTCTCTTGTCCTCTTTCCCAATTTGAACTTTTCGGGTATTATTACGTACATATGAGTGAGAGAATAGAGCCAGATTTGCCTTCGTAATGTGCGGGCTACAACAATACACTCATCTGAAAGGGAGGGCAGAGCAACATGCAGTGTCCTTATTGCAATGCAGACAATCGCGATGGTGTACGTTATTGTGGTAAGTGTGGCAAGCCGTTGATGACTGCCGCGCCACTTGCGACTGGTGGCAATGGAAGTGGCTCTTCCTCAGAGAATGATATGCGTTTCCAGTCCCCTGACTCTCGTTTACAGGGTGGTCGCTAT
>CAXUGH010000165.1:5744-11199 GCA_964250365.1 uncultured Ktedonobacteraceae bacterium | reverse complement strand
TTTAATTAATTTTAATTAACAAAAAAAACACCGTCCCCCAAAAAAAATCACTTTTGTCTTTTTTTGGGCCCTCTACGTTGTTCATTAGCTACTATAGTGGCGAGACCTCCGACACAGTGTATCGTTTAATATTCAATCCACCTGTCAGTACTGAGCTGAGATATACATTGAATGCTTGTAGATGTGGCGTCTGAAAATGACGCCTCAACGCCTCTTCGGTCTCCCACTCCTCAAAAATGAAAAATGTGTTGCGCTTAGTTGGATTGACATAGATACGATAGCTAATGCAACCGTTCTCTGCTTCTGTTGTGGCAGACATCTGTTGTGCCTGCTGTACGGCTTCATCCCATTTATCTGGGTTAATGGTTGCGGTTCCTGCAACAACAATCATGAATTTCCTCCTTATAGTAGCATTTTAAACACTAAACACTTTCATCGGTTCGAGTAACGTCTGGCATTCCCAGAACAAAATCAGCACCATAGACCTGTGCGGGAGTGCGAAATCCAGTCCGCACATTGCCCTGCAAAACTTGTTCGACGACTGTTAGTGCTGTTAAGCCCGTAAAATCATACGCTTCTGGCCCTATCAAGCGTGAAACAGCTTTGCGCCCACTCTCGTCGGTGACTTCGCCCCACAGCAACGTTCGCCCCTGTCTTCGCTCCTGTTCAGTGGGACCTGCAGGTTGATTCTGCATCTGTCGCTTCAGGAAGCCTTGTACTGCTGTAGAACTCAAAATACCCTTGAGTGGCGTACTCATCGCCATCACTACCCGTAGCGCACCAGGAAATACGGTGTAAGCTTTGATGGTAGGAATTCCAGTGCTATAGTACGCGGTAAAGACATCGCCACGCCAGGGATTCGTGACCGCCGTAAAGGAACCTTGCTCAAAGCGAATTATGCGCTTCTCGACACCAGCCCGCATGGGCACAAGATTTCCATTGCGACGTATAACACCCTTATGCGGAATATCTTTCAGCAGGTTGATCAGCGTACCACGCGAGACCCCACCGAGCGCATGAAACGCTAGCGACAACTGTGTGGCAGAAGGCAGACGTGACTTCAAATGCAAAGCAAGACAATCAGAGGGGGCGACACCAAAGCCGACTCCTGGCAGAAGCATCACGCTAGCTGCCTTCGCATCCGCATCGAGCATAGCCAATTCCTGAAACTCAGGAACCTCACCCGCAAGATCGAGATAGTGCGTAGAAGTCTGGATACATGCCCTTGCCAAGCGGCGAGAGGTGTATGTGAAAGGGCCAGCACAGTTTAATACCACCTGCACATCAGCCAGTCCACTTTCAATGTCTGCGGGATTTTCGAGCGCGAACACACGGTAGCTCAGTCCTAACTCGTTTGCGAGTTTACTAACGCTCTGCTCACTTCGCCCAGCAAGAAGAGGTCGCAAGCCTTGTTGGGCAGCGGCACGAGCGATTAACTCCCCCGTGTAACCGGTAGCCCCATAAAGCAAAAATGTAGATTGCATATAATCTCCAAACATATTTTTGACAAATGACCATGAGTCAATTATAATTGACTCATGGTCATTTGTCAATGAGAAACATATGTAACTTGAGGCGTGTTTCTTATTGTTGTAAGATGAGTGCCATGAATACAGCGACCAATCAGCCTACTAAACCTACTCATCGCAAGGGAAAACGAAGCCTCTGGCGTATAATCCTCTTCGTTATATGTGCGCTTCTCGTTATAGCAGTAAGTGCCACTGCGATATACTTGATTCCGTATTCTGCCGCTCCTGATGCGGTTGCTGCCTTACGCGGTACGGCAAATGTCACCGTAATACAAAACGACGAGTTCATTTCGTTTCTGCCTCGTACACCTGCACACGTTGGACTCATATTTTATCCTGGCGCAAAAGTTGATCCCGTTGCCTATACCATTACGATGCACTCGTTGGCAGATTCTGGTTATGCAACCTTTATCGTCAAAATGCCACTGAATATCGCTCTGCTAGCAGAAAACCGTGCCAATGACGTAATTGCCGCACATCCAGAGATTTCTACATGGGCTATTGGAGGGCATTCGTTAGGTGGAGTTGCCGCATGCGATTACGCGGCGTCGCATATGAAGATTACAGGGCTACTTCTCTTCGCAGCGTATCCCAGTGGAGATATATCAAATCGTACACGCTTACAAGTTGTGTCTATTTCAGGCTCGCGCGATGGCTTGGCAACACCTGCGAAGGTCGATGCAGCAAAACATCTCTTGCCACCGGCAACAATTTATATCGTGATTCAGGGCGGTATACATGGCTACTTCGGCGACTATGGGGTGCAAGATGGCGATGGTCAACCAACTATCTCGCGTGACCAGGCGCAACGTCAAATCATTGCAGGGAGCTTGCAGTTGTTGCGCCATCTTACATAGACACAGAGTGGATGAGTCCGCTGAACTCATCTACTCTGTGTCTATTTATACCTCAATGTACACATCTTCTCCATGTACCATCACAGGATACGTCTTGACGCGTAGCTTATAGGGAGCAGTGAGACATGCTCCCGTTGCCACGTCGAAGCTGAAACTGTGCCAGGGACAGCGCAGTATCTCGCCTTCGCGCGTATACTCGAAGTCTTTTCCGGGTTGCGATGCTTCGGGCAAGCCACCGAGCAGACCATAATTCAAATCGCCGTGTTGGTGAGGGCATATTCTGTACAGGGCATAGAAGGTGTCCTGCTGGCTATGCACAACGATTACGGGAATATTCTTCACTGTAAAGGCTCGTTTTTCACCGCGCGGCACATCTTGCGTCGCACACACTCGATACTCCATACTATTTCCCTTCCTATGCTAGTCGAGACCGTAGAGTTCGCGTGCGTTCTCGTAGAATATGCGACGGCGTAGTTCTGCTGGTAGCCCGCGTGGAACCGACTCTTCAGGCGAATCGAAGTCCCAGTGCGGATAATCGGTTGCAAAAACGAGCATCTTATCGCTTTCGAGCATGTCGATAACGCGTAACCAGTTCTGTACGCTTATATCTTCGGTTGGCTGAGTCGAAAATTTTACGCGTTCACGAATATATTCCGACGGCAACCGTTTCACCCAGGGAATTTCCTGGTGTAGAGAGCGATAATTCTGGTCGAGCCGCCACATTAGGTGCGGAAGCCATGTGTAGCCACTTTCGAGTATTGCGAACTTGAGTGATGGAAACTTGTCAAAGACGCCATTGACGACGAAACTCGTGAGCATCGACATCGCACCCTGTGGTACGTTCACATGCCATTCAATGTAGTATCTTCCCTGTCCCAGCGAGCTACGTACAGGGCCGGAATGGTGCAATGTTACCACGAGATTGTGCCGCTCAGCCGCCTCAAAGATGGGGTGATAAAATGGATCGCCGTATGCCGTTTGTGCTATGGGCAACATCACCTGTACAACCTGCGGATGATCACCAAGACGGTCGATCTCGCGTGCGGCTGCCTGTGGGTCTTGTGGAGCTACATGAAGACTGGTCAGAATACGCGAGTCTTGAGGAAGCCAATGCTCGAATACAAAATCGTTGTAGGCTGAGGCGAGAGCAGAAGCGAACTCGAACTGCATAGGCATGATTCCTGGCAGGAACTGCCCTGTGAGAATGCCGTATTTGATAGGGTACAAGTCCAAGATTTGCTCTTTTAGCAGTGAATAGCTTGATCCAGCAGGTGCGCCAGAGGTAGGATTCGCGTCCACACGATTCACGCCATGACTTGCCCAATGTGCTGTCGTTTGAGTCGTCCCCTTCCATGAACCATTCACAATGAGGCCGCGCCAAGGCTCTTTCAAATACGGTACCAGATCATGCCAAGATGTAAAGGTTTCATGAATATCCGTGTCGATAATCGACCCCATATACTTCGCTCCTCCTTGTGTTTTATAAGAGTCTGTTATCGTTGTCATTATGTGCTTATCCCTTCTCAATGATATAGAAAACGTTCGTCATCTATTCGTTTTCATTATAATATACATCACTGGAAATTATCAAAGAGAAAAATGTGTTAAACTTAGTATATCTATTTCCTAGTCAGAAAGGCAAACTCGATGGACACGCAGAACGATAGCTCTCTTTCTCCCCTGGAAACGTTTACAACGCAAAAGACTACACGCCGTGCAGTTATTAGCAATGGTATCAAAGTTGGCATTGGTGCAACTGCACTAAGTCCATTACTAGCAGCATGTGGTGGTTCAAGTACGGGAAGTTCCAGTGGTCCAGTAACGATTCAATTTGCGGCTGGCATTGACCAGACGGGAGAACAGGTTAGCGAAATTAACAAGTTTAACCAATTGCACGCGGGGAAGATCAAAGTGGACTTCCTGCAATTGCCGATGGTCACAAACGATCAGTATAGCAAGATATTGAATTCTCTGCGCTCGCAATCGAACACGCCAGACGTGATTCAGATGGATGTTACATGGCCTACTCAATTCGCCGTTGCCAACTGGCTCGCCCCCATCGATAACTACGTGAATGCGAGCTATCTCAAGCAGTTCTGGCCCGGAGCTACCGCCATTGGCAATATCAACGGCAAGCAGTATGGCATTCAGCGCTATATGGATATTGGCATGCTCTACTACCGCACCGACCTTGTCAAGAAATATGGCAATGGAACAGTGCCACAGACACGCGACGAATTACAATCGCTCGCGCAGAAAATCGTTGCAGGTGAGGCGGCAAACGGCATAAAATTCGGCTATCTTCTTCCGGGCAAAAAGATCGAAGCGATTGTCGATGAATGGCTCGAACTGATCTGGGGCGCGGGCGGCACGATTGGTGAGCCGGGAAGCTTCCAGCTTACGGGTCAGACGCAGGTCGATGCATTACAATATATGCATGACTTAATCTACACAAGTAAGCTTGCCCCTACCGGAACCAATACCTACACGCCAAATGACATTCTGAACTTGTTCAATAATGGTCTGGCTCCATTCATGCGTAACTGGACATTCGCCTATCCATTAGCGAACAATCCCAAGAAATCAAAGGTCGCTGGTAAGGTGGGAGTTGCCCCAACGCTTACGGTGGGCAGCAACACCGGACATGGCTGTATTGGTGGCTGGATACTGGGCATTAACGCCTTCTCGGAGCATAAGGATGAGGCATGGACGTTCATCAACTATATGCTCAGCAAAGATACGCAGACCTCGCTTGCGGTCAATGGTGGCTATATCTCAAGCCGTCCCGATGTTGCCAGCGATACGAATGTGCAGGCAAAGCAGCCGATTTACACCCAGTTGTCTACTATTCTCAATGGTGGCAATAGCCGTCCCAAGATGAAGAGTTACAACCAATTCTCCACACCGTTGCAAGCAAGCATCAACGGTGTGTTGAGTGGACAGCAATCGGCTCAGGACGCTCTGAGTTCTGTCCAATCACAGGTAGCGACACTTAAATAACGATGTTATGCAGGAGTTGGCAGGCGAATCCGGGGGGTTTGGCGTGAACAACGGGATAAAAAAAAAAAT
>CAXUGH010000165.1:0-5734 GCA_964250365.1 uncultured Ktedonobacteraceae bacterium | reverse complement strand
GTACAAGGCAATCCGTTCGGATTGCCTTGTACCTCCTGCATAGCGTAAAATCTCCCATGTTTGAAGGAGTTTTTATTTATGGAAATTGCTCGTATCGACACGCCCGAAGCCGAGAGCAAGAGAACACAGGCGGCTCGACCACGTAAGCGCGGAAGTCTTGCAAGTAAAGAGGAGCGATTAGCGTGGATTATGATTGCACCTGTGCTTCTTGCGTTACTGGCTCTGGGAGTGTATCCTGCTCTCAATACGCTCTGGCTCTCTTTTCAAGAGGGCGGCTCGTATGGCCTTAACACAACGTGGGCAGGTCTCGCCAACTACATTCACCTCTTTCACGACCCTCAGTTTTCTGGCGCATTGATTTTCTCGTTGTTGTTTAGCCTTGTGACAGTGACAGGACAAATGATTTTCGGCACCGCGCTGGCGATCTTCGCAAATCAGAAGTTTCCTGGTCGTTGGCTTGTACGTGCCGCCGTCATATTTCCCTGGGCTATTCCCACTGCCACGAACTCGGTGCTATGGTCATATATGTTCAACGATCAGTATGGCCTTATCAATAGCCTGCTGATACGGCTTGGTTGGATGAGCGCGGCGCATCCCATCAACTGGCTCGGCACGACCTCGCTTGCGACTGGACTTATCTACGTTCTCTCTATCTGGAAGGCAAACTCGCTCGTTGCACTGCTCGTTCTCGCAGGACTACAGAGCATTCCCGACGAGGTATATGAGGCGGCTCGCGTCGATGGTGCAAGCCCCTGGCAAACGCTTTGGCGCATTACTCTGCCACTGTTGCGACCAACACTGGTTGTTACACTTTTGCTTCGCACTATCGAGTCGCTACAAGCGTTCGATCTGATTAGCGCGTTTACCAACGGTGCCCCAGGCAATGCAACGCAGAATCTCGGCCTGTATATCAACGCACAGATTCAGCAATTTGGCGACTTCGGCTATGGCTCGACCATCGCGGTTGTACTCATGCTCATCACGCTCGCCTTTATTGTTCTCTACCTGCGAACGCTCTATCGCCCCGGCGTCAATTGAAGAAAGAGAGAAAAAGATGGCTGAACAAACAAACGCGCGGACGTTGATAGCACCACAAACAAGAGCGACGACTACAAATCCTGTACTGAGACGCGTCACCGTGCGAACACTTATTTACGTTCTCCTGGCAATCATTCTAGTCATACAACTGTTTCCTTTGCTATGGTCGTTGCTCACATCGCTCATGACCTCGCAAGAAACGACAACTGTGCCCGCGGCTCTGTTCCCCGCGAAACCTACTCTCGATAGCTATGTGCAAGCAATACAGGGCGATCTCGGCTCCTACTATCGCAATAGCATCATCGCCTCAACGGTATCTACGATTGTTACAATGGTGCTTTCTACGCTTGCCGCCTACGCATTTGCACGCTTACGCTTTCGTTTCAAGACACCGCTCTTACTCTCGGTGTTATTGCTCTCGCTATTTCCACCTCTGGCACAGGTTATTCCTTTATACGAGATACTTCAAAAGCTGCACATCGTTGGAACAATCGGTGCGCTCATTCTCCCCTACTCCGTCTTTGGTCTGCCGCTTGCCGTTCTCGTGCTGATTGCCTTCTTTCAGGACGTGCCAGCAGAACTCGAAGAGGCGGCGATAGTCGATGGCATGAGGCGGCTGGGGGCCTTTCTACGCATCATTTTACCTATCACGCTCCCCGGCATCTTCACCGCAACCATCATTGTCTTTGTCGGTGACTGGAACGAATACCTCTTCGCACTCAACTTCACCAACAGCGGTGCGTACACATTGCCCGTCGGTATTGTGAACGTTAGCCAGACTGAGTTTACCACGAACTTTGGCATTCTCTCGGCGGCAATGATTCTTTCTATCGTGCCCCTCGTTGTCTTAACACTGCTTTTAGAACGACGCATCGTATCAGGTTTGACAGCGGGAGCTTTGAAGGGATGAAAGACTATAAGAAATCTATATATCCCACCATTGCTTGTGCCATACACGAGCATTCGCAAGTGCTATCAGTGTCTCCTGTGACAGAATGCTCTGGCAGCGGTCTTGCTCAGATGAGCCATCATAGAGGTCTACGATGCCGAGATCGACACCAACGAGCGGCTCAATAGCACCGATGGTACAGTATGGAACATAAGCGGTGCTATATCCCCCTGCTTGCAATAGCACGAGCCGTCCATCACAAACTTTCTCTGCCAGATCGAGCATGAGTTGCGACATCTGGCGGAATCCGTCCATTGTGACCATCATTTGAGCAAGTGGATCGAGCCAATTAGCATCCTGTCCGGCGGTAACGATAATAAGTTGTGGTTGAAATTGCAGACCAATGGGTACGACAATCTGCTCGAATGCTGCACGATAGCCTCTATTCCCTGTTCCTGGTGGCAATGGAATATTGACGTTATAGCCCACACCCTTTCCGGCTCCGACTTGCTCTAGCTCGCCCCAGAGCTTGGGAAACCAGTTCTGTTGATGCAACGAGACAAATAGGACACCGTTATCCTGATAAAAGGCGTCCTGTGTGCCATTGCCGTGATGTACGTCCCAATCGACAATCATAACGCGCTCAAGTCCATATTTGTTACGTGCATGATGTGCTGCTAGAGCAGTGTTGTTGAAGATACAAAAGCCCATCGCCTGATTGCTCATAGCGTGATGGCAAGGTGGGCGTAGAAGTGCATACACGTTTTTGACTTTTCTCTCCATAACCGCGTCAACCGCATTCATAGCACCGCCAGCGGCATAGAGGGCAGCTTCAAACGAGCCTGGACTTAATACGGTCTCGACATCTATAGCTCCCCATGAACCAGATGCAGGACCACCGGAGGCGTAGGCACGAATGCCTTCAACATATGCCTTCGTGTGATAAGTCATCAGCTCAGCTTCCGTTGCCGCACGAGCTGAAATTGGTAGCATACGTTCGGTCAAACCGGAACCATCGAGAAACTCTTTAATGCGCTTAATAATCATGACCGAAGAGGGATGCGGCTCAGGTGAAAGCTCGAACGTGCCATTACGCGTCACAACCTCTGTTTCGGTACCCGTATCGTGAATGAGAAAGTGTTCGTCATAGACAAGACCAGTGCTAAAATCAGCCATAGCAACAAGTTCCTTTTTTATGAAAATTTCTGTGTTAAAAGTCGTCATCTTGTTTCGTCACATTATACGACAGCGGAATTTTTAGGCGTATGCATATGCAAAGATAGGACTCTCATGGATTCACATGCGAACAAAAACGGCATAGACGAGATAGACCAGCGCATCATCGAGGCATTACAGCAGGATGGTCGGCGCCCCTTTACCAAGATCGCTGCTGATATAGGCATCTCCGAGGCTAGTGTACGGCAACGGGTGGCACATCTCATCAACACGCAGGTCATGCAAATCGTCGCGGTCACAAACCCGATCAAGCTGGGCTATGCGATGGCGAGTATGATTGGCATTCGCGTCTCCGGTGAGCGACTCCTTGAGGTGGCACAAGAAATATCGGCCTTTGAAGAGGTCATCTACCTCATTTTATGTACAGGAAGCTTCGATATGCTCGCGGAGGTGGTATGCCAGGACAACGACCATTTCTTGCGCTTTCTCACAGAGAAACTTTACAAAATACCAGGAGTGCAACAGGCGGAGACGTATATGTATCTTCGCGTCTACAAACAGAATGACTGGGCATTCCTCTCGCAGGCTCAAGTTGTCCCATCATCGACGCAACTCCGTACAGTGCGCCCATCCTCCGACTCGTAGCCATTTGCGGAATTTCCATATACATACTAGCTCGCATCATGTTATAATGCACATGGGTAGAGTAGTTGCTTATCACAGGTATGTAAATATTGCTCTCACACTACTGCTATATCTGCTTGAGCATGCATAGCTGCGAATATAAGAAGACTATGACCAAAGGAGACACGCTGGATGATAGAGACAGTTCCGTCGGGTACGATACTCAATGGACGTTATCGTATCGAACGGGTATTAGGCAGTGGTGGCTTTGGGCATGTCTACCTTGCAAGCGACCTCACGACGAATCAACAGTACGCCCTGAAAGAATACTTAATATCTGGCCCCGGTGGTCAAGAGCAGTTGATGCACGAGGCAAACGTGCTGAGTCAACTGGATCATCCTAATCTTCCCGCATTCCATGATGCATTTAATGAGCGTGGACACTACTATGTCATCTTGAACTACATTGAAGGTGAAGACTTAACCGATATTATCCGTCTAGCACATCGGCGCAATGAAATTGTGCCAATTACAAAGATTTTGACGTGGATACTGACAACCGCTGATGCTGTCATGTTCTTACACAACCAAAATCCGCCCGTTATTCACCGTGATATCAAGCCAGACAATATTCGTATCATGCCAAACGCCACTGCAATTCTGGTGGACCTCGGCAACGCGAAAGCCTACGCCGATGGTTTGCGAACACTTATTTTTATTCGTCATCAGGGAACACCGGGCTATGCTCCGCCAGAGCAGTATCCGGGTGGAAGCGGAACCGATGCACGCTCTGATGTCTATGCGTTGGGTGCGACGCTCTATTTTGCTCTTGTCGCACACGAGCCACCAAGTGTCTCGACACGTAATCAGGCGTTACAGCAGAGACAGCCAGACCTTCCTTCACTGCAGGAGTTGCTCGCCAGTAATCCACCTGAAAGCAGTCTTGAATTGAACGAAGCGAAGCAGTTCCGTCTTGGTGTCTCGAAGCCGAGCAAGCCTGCGCCTCGCCATTCACGTCATATGGCACAATTAGGCATGCTTCCACCACAGGTTCTCAGCCAACTGAATAGCGTCATTCATCGCTCGATGGCAATGCGTCCCAAAGATCGCTATCAACACGTTGCGGATTTTATGAACGACCTCAAGCACGTTGTTGCTGCCATTCCTCAACCAGTACAGCAGGCACTACCAACACAGAACACGCCAAACCCATATAGCACGCAGCCCGATTTGCCAATGCTCTATGAGGCTCTTCAGGATGCGAAAGCAAATAGCAACCAGGGAGTTCAGCAAAGCTCATCAAGCACGTTTTCCTGCCCGCGTTGTCACGCCACAGTGATGCAAAACGCTCCGTTCTGCCCCAATTGTGAGCTACCGTTTACTCGTAATGCGCCAACTCCCAACAAAAGCGTGCAACCACAGCTTGGTGATAGAACAATCACGGCTCCGCCACAAGTACAGCAGACGCCGAGAGCACACGTCCCTGCATCGACTCCGCCGCCGATGTCTTCGGGAAACGCCGCGCAGTCTGACGCATCTATCTGGAATACTACGCCCGTCACGCCTCAAAAGCCTACACGTTCAAGCACGACCTCAAATCAGGTTATGCAACAACAACAGCAACAAGTACCGTCAACATCTTCGGGCTTTACTGTTGGACCGGGGCTTGTGATCGGAATACTGGTCATTTTGATTATTCTCATCCTCATTATGGCGGTATTGCTCATAAGCCACCTCGCTCATGTAACAGGGTTTGTTGTACCTGCACTGCTTTCCTAAGCAACAGGGACAAAAGAATTCTTTATCTTATCAGAGGGAAAACATGCGCCAACACTTGCTTATAGATGCCGATGATACTCTATGGGAAAATAACATTTATTTTGAACGTGCAATACACTCGTTCATCACGTTTCTCAATCATTCGAGTTTGTCTGCCGCAGAAGTACGCTCAGTGCTTGATGGAGTCGAACGGCTCACAGGCTACGGTGCAACAAATTTTACAAGAAG
>CAXUGH010000164.1:7021-11215 GCA_964250365.1 uncultured Ktedonobacteraceae bacterium | reverse complement strand
CCACCGCTGTCATCACAGTATGGGAGGGGCGTTCCCCTTGCGGGCGCCCTGGTTTGATCGGTTAAGAGGCAGAGGTAAAAAACATGGAAAAAATCGTGACCATTGGCAGCAAATCAGGGCTGCACGCACGCCCTGCATCACTCTTTGTACAACATGCAAAGGGCTTTCAGAGCCAGATTACGCTGGCGAAGGATGAGAAGAAAGTAAACGGAAAATCTATCCTCTCCGTACTCACGCTTGGTGCAGAGCAGGGCGATCAGGTTGTGCTTGAAACACAGGGCGAGGATGCGAAGAGCGCATTAGACGCGCTTGCCAAACTACTTGAGGGCGATCAAGGATGAAGACTCTTCATGGAGTCGCGGCTGCGCCTGGATTGATTATAGGAACGGCATTCGTAATTCGTCCTGCACGTCCTGTCGATATGATGGAGAAAAGCACAGGAGACGCGGCACAAGAAGTTCAGCGACTTGAACAAGCAATTGCACACAGCATAGTACACATGGATACGTTACTAAACTCCGCAAGCGGCTCGCTTTCCGATATGCTTATGGCGCAGAAGGAAATGCTCGATGATCCAGAATTGCGGCAGAATGCGACTCTCTTGATAGCCGACGGTTTCACTGCGGAAGCTGCCATCACGCATGTTGCCGCCGAATATGCCGACCAGCTCGCCAGTTTGCCCGACACCTATCTAGCCGCGCGTGCCGACGATGTACGTGAGGTAGGGCGTCACATCGTGGCACAAATACGCGGTACATCATTAGAAGTGCATCTCGACACAGCCGCTATCGTTGTAGCACGAGACCTCGTTCCTTCTGAAACTATCGAACTGAACTCCGCACTGTTGCAAGCGGTTGTGACCGAGGCGGGATCGGCAACAGGGCATCTAGCAATCGTTGCTCAAGGGCTTGGCATTCCTGCAGTGGTGGGTGTAGCGAGTGCGCTCGAAACTATTTCAGATGGGGCACTCCTCATCGTTGATGGCGATGCTGGAACAATAACAATAGAGCCTGATACAATACAGCAAGCCGAGGCAGAGCAGCGCATTGCTATGACAGAGCAAAACAAGCGTATGTTGGGCATATACAAAGATAAACAAGGGCTAACAGCCGATGGTGTTCACATCGAAGTATTTGCCAACATTGGTTCGGTTGCAGAGGCACAAAAAGCGGTTGAGATGGGAGCCGAGGGTGTTGGTTTATTTCGTACCGAATTTATCGCAGCACATGGCCTACCCACGGAGGAGGAACAATACACGCTCTATGAAAAGGTGGCAACTATTCTACAAAAGCCTCTGGTTGTGAGAACTTTCGATATCGGCGGCGACAAACCAGTACCAGGACTAGATATACCGGAAGAGGCAAATCCTTTCCTGGGATGGCGCGGCATTCGTCTGGGACTTGATCGACCAGAGGAAGTCTTTTTACCTCAAATTCGTGCATTACTCAGAATTTCTTCCCTCTGCGACCTACGTATCATGCTGCCGATGATCACAGTACCACAAGAGGTCATTGATGCACGCAAACTAATCGACAAGGCACGCGAGGATGTACAGCGCGAAGGCCATTCCGTTTCCCCTATACAACTGGGCATCATGGTAGAGACACCAGCGGCAGCCGTTACGCTCGACCTCTTTAAGGGGCTGATCGACTTCGCCTCGATTGGTACCAACGACCTGACTCAATACACCTATGCCGTTGATCGCACAAATGCGCGTGTGCGGAAGCGAGCGCAACCATTGGGAATAGCGATGCTCCGTCTCATCGAGCAAATTTGTAAGACTGATATACCTGTTGCGGTCTGTGGGCAGCTAGCAAGCAATGTTGATGCTGTTCCACTGCTGGTAGGACTGGGAGTACGCGAACTGTCTGTTGCTCCCACGAACATTCCTACAGTTAAGCATTTCCTCTCCACTATGACTCTTCCAGAGATGCAGGCAAAGGCACAACAGGCATTGGATAGCAGATAACATCAGACTGTACAATCAGCAAGGGACGCGTCCCTTGCTGATTGTACAGTCTGATGTTATACCTCGTTGCCTGCAACAGTTTCATCCTCAGTTTGCGTATTTCCTGTTACCAGATGACTCTTACGCCGACTGTAGAGGAAGTACACGAGCAGACCAATCAGTAGCCACAAAACGAAGCGACCAAGTGTCAGAAGCGGTAAGCTTACAATCAGTACTCCTGAAGCGATAACAGACAGAATCGGAATCCAGGGTACAAGCGGAACGCGATAGCCGCGTTTCAAGTCTGGCTGTGTGCGGCGTAGCACCAAGACACCGATAGCAACCAGCACGAATGCTGCTAACGTGCCAATGTTGGTGAGTTCCGCGACCACATCAATCGGAATAAAGCCAGCGACAAGCGCAACGACCACGCCTACGATTAGGCTTGATAGGTAAGGTGTGCGAAGACGTGGATGCACTCGTGCGAACAGACCTGGGAGAAGACCATCGCGCGACATTGAGAAGAAAATGCGGCTCTGTCCGTAGAGTAGGACGATCAGCACTGTTGTCAAGCCACAGATGGCACCGATAGCAATGATCGAGCTAGCGACATTGAGACCGAGCAAGACGAGCGCATGCGAGACAGGCGAGGCAACGTTCAGCTTTGTATAAGATACGACCCCTGTCAATACAGCGGTCACAGCTATATAAAGAACGGTGCAGACAAGCAAGCTGGCGAAGATACCAATTGGTAGGTCGCGTGAAGGATTTTTCGTCTCCTCCGCCGAGGTAGAAATCTGATCGAAGCCGATGTAGGCAAAAAAGATGATACTAGCACCACGAAAAATGCCACCAACTCCAAACGGAAGGAACGGTTGCCAGTTCGCTGGATTGACGTGCCCCACGCCAACGATGAGAAAGAATATGATCACCGCAAGTTTGATGCCTACAATGATGTTGTTGACGATGGTGCTTTGGGAGGTGCCCAGAATTAACAGCGCAGTCACCAGCAAAATGATAACGAGGGCGGGTAAGTTGACAATGCCACCAGAGAATGGCGAGGACGTCAATGCTTTGGGAATCGTGATGCCTAACGCACTTTTGAGGAAGTCAACGACGTAACCTGACCAGCCAATGCTCACAGCACCGGCACCCACCGCATATTCCAGAATCAAGTCCCAACCGATAATCCATGCAATCAACTCACCCATTGTCGCATAGGAATACGTGTATGCACTACCCGAAATAGGCACCGTGCTGGCAAATTCGGCGTAACAGATGGCGGCGAGACCACTCACTATACCAGCTAGAATGAACGAAAAGATGAGTCCTGGTCCAGCATAATTCGCAGCCGCCACGCCCGTCAACACAAAGATACCTGTGCCAACAATAGCTCCAATACCGAGCAGTGAGATGCTGAACGCATTTAGTGTACGTTTCAGTCCATGCTCCTTGTCACCGCTTTGTTTCATGATGAGGTCAATTGGTTTAATCCGACCAAGATCACTTATCCATCTGCTTGCCATGTGCTTCTCCTATCCTTCCATTCAAATTGAGGAGAGCGTACAAACACATCCTACCGGGAGAACACGTTCATACTCAATCCAAACGCACTCCTAAAAATGAGCATTCTCAATTATACGCTTGGATAAGTCATCACGGCTACATATCTGTATACTACTTTGTATTCCGTAAAGCAAACAGCACGTAGACACCTGCTCCCATAACGATAAAGCCGGACAGAGAGAAGATGGTATCTAACGTTCCAAAAGAACTTCCTAGAAACGAGGCATGAAATCCATTCAGTACCGTACTAGCAAGAAAACCTGCTAGAGTGGTCGCAAGCAACGATGAGCCGACTATGAGCGGAGTATTGAAGGATTGTACACGCCCCACAAACTCATGTGGCGTTGCTTTCAGCATGAGAGGTCCAACGACAACATTGATACCTGCATTAGCGAAACCAAGCAGGAAAAACAAGGCGAAACCCGCAATGAAGTTGGTTGTTCTGCCAAATATGACCATACAGCTTCCCCACATCAAAAAGGACAACCAGAAGACTCTTACCTCACCAAGCCATTTAGCGAGGTAGATAGCCGCCAGTAAGCCTACGATGACACCAATACCGTAGTTTGCTTCAAAAAGACCAAGTAGGTTCTTCGGCGTGTGCAAATTTTGTATGCCAAACAAAACATATAACGCATCAGATGGACCAGCACCTAACTGAAACAATATGCCCGCAATCA
>CAXUGH010000164.1:0-6921 GCA_964250365.1 uncultured Ktedonobacteraceae bacterium | reverse complement strand
AATAGAGCAAAGTTTCGGTTAATGAACCAGGATGTTCTTTGTGAAGACGTGATAGCGTTCGACATGAAAATCTTCCTGTGTCTACATGACAACATGTTGTCTTGACGAATGCAGGGAGACCACAAGGGTCTCCCCTACATATAGGGCAACGGAAAATGTAGGGGGGACCCTTGCGGTCTCCCTATAGTTACAAGGTTTTAAAAAATGGTGCGTGGCAATCGCCAATAACCATTATCGTCCTGTTGCACCAATTTCTCGTCAACCATCACCCGCAACAGGTAGGGGTAGTCCGAGGATTGCTGGCGAATAAGCTCACTAGCCTCCTCTTCGCTGTACACTTTGTTCAGCTCGAAGGAATCGAGAAGTTGCGCGAGTATCGTCTGTCTTTTTTCTGGCTCCAGTAGTTCGGGCGAGATACGCCAGTAGGTACCTTTGTCACGCTGCATCAGTCCATAGCCAGTGGCGATGAGTTCACGGCGCAGGTAGGCGGAGTCTTCGTGATGACGTTGCAGTATCTCATTTACCTGCGCCTCTTTGTAGAAGACACCGTACTCGAACTGATTTGCCAGCCATTTGAGGATGACAGTACGTTTCTTAGGGCTAGCAGGAATCTCCTTCAACTGAATACCGTTAAAGAAGTCTCTCAGGACCTTACGCTCCCATGCATCGCCTTCGACGTTATCGACAAGTGAGGCCATTTTTTGAGGAGTGAGCAGCAATTTATTGGTTGTGCGTAACGCATCGGCGTTGAGCCAGTAGTAGTGCGTGTTGCCATCGGAGCGCATGCCGACAAGATTCAGTTCCTTGAGTTTAGCGAGATGATGAGAAACTGTGGGAGCCTTGAGTTTGAGCAGAGCCGCCAGTTCCTCAACATTGCGCTCTCCATTCGCCAGAATGCCAAGCAGCTTGAGCCTGTTTTCGTCGGCTAGCACCTTAAAGAACTGAAGCAGCGATTGAAATTCATCTTGTGACATTTCTCATCTCTCTTAGATATTATAGAAAAGCATCTAATTAGAATTATATCTAAGATACAAGAGAATTGTCAAGGAGTTATATTATTGTTCTTGCAAAGGCATCTCTGGATATGTTGCGTGTGGCTCTTCGTAATCCTGCTCTACGATTTCCTGCTGATCGCTTGGCTGATAGTAAGAACTGAAAGAATTATGGTGTCACACTCCTTAAATAGAGATCAATCGAGCCAACGAAGAAGCAGATACTCATCACAATGAAGAGTAAACTCCACACTTTCAATGCAGTTGGCTGCTCCAGGATAGTATAAACTTTCCGACTTACTTGCACCCCTACTAGAATTAGTGGAGTACACACTACAGCCAATAGGAGCGAGATTCCGGTAGGTTGCCAAATAGCCCAAAAAAGGAGTGCAAAAACTGCTCCGGCAATTAGCCAAGCCCAGCGTTCGGCGACACGGAATTTTAATAGCAATAGAAGAATTACTGCTGTTGGCAGTACAGGCAAGGGAAGCCAGTTCATCGCGTGCCGCTCAATTGTTGGCGCAATCGGAATAAGGGAGCGTAGATCAGCAGATGGAGCACAGAGCCACGCTATGACTAGTACAATCCAAGCTCGTTGTCCCATAAGCCGCGCGAAGCTAAGCGTGAGACCAATCCAGAAGAGGACAAGAGGGAGAAAGAGCGGATTGGTGAGAGTCAAATTCCAGGCAAGATAAATATGAAATGTGTGCTGTGCCTGCGGCTGTACCGCAAGTATTGGAATGCGAGATGTCGCCTCGACAACTTCTGGTGTTCGGTTATTTGCAAATGGGTTGAGGAAAGGACCAATTGTACAAACAGCCAACAGCCAACTCAAGAACAATCGACTATACCAGCGTAAGGGATAGAACTGTCGAAAGGAGAGTAGACAAGACACAAAACCAAGTGTGACGATGCAGAGTCCCCAGCCAAGCATTGCATGTGGCGTAGACCAGAACGTTTCATCCAGCCCAAAAGTGCTATGCCAGAAATCATCCAAGATGCCAGCAAGTCCAAGCAGAAAGAAACCGCCACCAGTTAGCACGAGTGAGCCAGGAACAGGGAAAGAAAACAGCGGCACGAGAAAGCCAGAGCCAAACCATACACGTAAAGCTTGAGTAAAGGTAAGAGCAACCACAGAGAGTCCAATCAAGGCAACCATGATATAAATGAACAAATGTGGTGGCGAATAGAAGGTATCAAAGACGCGTGTTCTATGCCATGCAGCATCCCAACTCGCACCAATGATATACGTCAAGACCATAAGCCACAGGAGAAGCCATGTTAGTCGGTGCGCCCAACGGAGACTCGTTGGCCTTTTTATTACAGCATACGGTGAAACAAGATGCATCTTAGCCCCTTCGCTCAAGCGAATACTTCCGTGTTTTATAAAAAGCAAAGTTTCTTATTAGTCAAACGTCTAAGGATGCGAGACCGTTACAACTGCTTCGCTCTCTCGTATGCCTGTTGTGCCTCTTCGTGTCTGCCCAACTTTTTCAAAACATCGCTCTTATTCATATAGAACGCGGGCGTGGTTGGTTGTAATTGAATTGCTTGATTGTAGGCGTCGAGGGCTTCATCGTAGCGTTGCAAATCGGCGAGGGCGTTGCCGCGTCCATTGTGGGCGGAGGCCATTCTGGGGTTGAGTTGTAGAGCGTACTCGAACGATGCCAGTGACTCTTCATAGCGTTTCAGGTCGGATAGCACGCTTCCCTGCCCCTCATAGGCAGATTCGAGTTTAGGATTGAGCTTGATTGCGCGTTCAAAGCAGGGGAGAGCCTCTTCGGGACGATGCAGGTGCCAGAGAGCTTTTGCCTTACCCTCAGTGGCTGCAACCATATGTGAATCTAGTTCGAGAGAACGGTTGTAGGCGGCGAGCGCATCGGCGTAGCGTTTCATATGATAGAGGGTATCGCCGCGAAACTCGTGAGTAAGAGCGATACGCGGGTCAAGTTGTTCCGCCTTGTCAAAGAATGGCAGAGCCTCTTGAAAGCGTCCCAGTCGATAAAGAGTACGCCCCATACCGTTTTGCGACGAAGGATTGTTGGGATCGAGTGCTAGCGCACGCTTGTAGGCTGCTAATGCCTCTTGGTGGCGTAGCAACTGTCGTAGCGTCCAGCCCATACCATCATAGGCTTGTGCCGACGATGGCTCACGGCGAGCAACCTCTTCGTACACCGCCAATGCTTCGGGAAAACGCCTCATATAATACAGTACATTTGCCTTGCTCAAATAGGCATCCATGAGCGTTGAGTCACATGAAATCGCCTGCTCCTGGCACGTCAACGCCTCACTATAGCGTTTCAGATAATAGAGGACGTTGCCCTTGCCAAAGTATGCCTGTGCAAACTGCGAATCAAGGGTAATTGCTTGCTCATAAGATGCGAGAGCCTCGGCATAACGTTCAAGCTGGTACAGGACGCTACCACGCCCCTCATAGGCATCGGGGTATTGTGAATCAAGGCGAATGGCGCGATCAAAGGCGTTCAACGCCTCCATATATCTGCCCACGTTGAACAGGTTGTTGCCATCATCCACCCATTGTTGTTTCGTCTTCTCACTTATGAGCGCGGTAGTGCGCGGAGTCAAGAGATCGCTCACGAACGAGGCGACATCGTGATAGCGGTCTTCGCGTTTCTTCGCCAGTGCTGTAAGAATAGCTCTTTCGATATGTGTGGGTACGGCTGGATTTAGCTCAGTGAGGAGACGTGGCTGCTCGTTCTGGTGCTTATTCCATAGAGCGATAGGGTGCCCAGCCGTGAATGGTGGTTGACCTGTGAATAGCTCGTAGGCGATACAGGCAAGCGCATATTGATCGCTACGACGGCTTGCGAAGCCCTCGAACTGCTCCGGCGGCATATAATGCGGCGAACCAATCACATTCACATACTTCGTCTTCTGTGTCTCCAGGAACACCGCGATACCAAAATCCGCGATGAGCGCTTCATTCTTAGCATTAAACAGAATGTTTTCGGGCTTGAGGTCACGATGCACAATCAACTGCTCATGCACATAGTGTAGTGCCTGCCCCACCTCGGTAAGAATGGTCAACGCCTCCTGCTGTGGCATTGGCTTGGGGGCATAACGTTGTATGCGGTTACGCAAAGAGCCGTTCGGCGCAAATTCCGCGATAATATAAGGGAAGCCATCCTCTATGCCTAAATCGTGAATTGAGAGAATATTGGGGTGCTTGGAGATATCGAGCAAGCGTGCCTCTTGCAGAAAGTTATCGCGCTCCTGCTGCGAGCCGAGAAACGTCAGGTGCATCACCTTAATAGCGACGATACGATTAGGCAAATAGATATGCGTGGCACGATAAATACGCCCAAACGAGCCGCTATCGAATAGGTCTGTAATACGGTAGTTGCCTATTTGCTTGCCAACGTAGTTATCTTCGCTTTCTATCATTTGTTGCTTCCCCTAATTTTACGCATCCTTAACATTCATAACTATAGCAAAAACGATGAGTTGTAGTCAACACGAGGAGGAGTTGTTTTCAATTTGTAAATTGTTCGCATGTAATAAGACGGTGGAGAGAGACAAGAATTAAAAATATATCCGTCACTATACTACGAACACACCCTGCAAGTTATCTCAATGGAATACGTTGCTTTCAACGGGTGAATTGACCAATGACATCTGCGCGGCCTGCACTATCGACATCGCAATTTTTTGCGCGACCTTGCTGCTGTACCAGTAGCTAGCATGAGCGTTGCCAACGTTCGCAAGCGCGATCACTGTCTGACTAAACGGACTCGTCAACACGTCGAGCCAGTTTGTGCCGATGTCGATATAGTCTCGCACATCGAGGTAGTGATGCTCCTCACCGACCAATTGGTGTAGCAATGTTTTGAGGGGATAGGCGAGTGGATCAGCTGGATGTGCAAAGTTGAACCAGGGAATATGCGTTGTTTCTCCATCCTCTCGTAAATGCCGTAGCAATCGACGCAGGCGTGGATTGATATTGTGTGAGTTGATCTTGCCTTCGCTCTCGTTCAGCGTTATATTCATCAAGCTGAACAATCCAATCGGTGCCCCTAATGTATGAATGCTAGCGAGGCGAAACCCATCCTGTGGGGCGGGATCGACGCCATACATCAGTTCGCGAATACGCATGATGCTCTCGTGTCCAGGCTCATCCTGTGGGTCCCAACGCGAGGCGAAAAGCATGTCAAAGAGAATGATGGCACCAAAGCTATGCGCTATGAGATGCACACGGTCGCCCGCCTGCACCGTTTTCAGCCCCTCATGTATCTGCTCTTCAAGTGTCGAGACAATTTTTGCTCCCACTGGACGACTCATGTACAGGGCGGCATCACCAATAAATTGCAGCAGTGCCGTTTCGCGCAAACTTCTAAACCAGAACTTGCTCCATTCGGGCGAACTTGCATAGGCGTCGCGTAACTTCTTCTCTTCCACTTCGTTCACATCGCCCCAGTACAAAGGAAGTTTCACAAGTTGTATGTTCGGTGCCTCACTCTGCACGTTCTTTTGTATGCGATCAAATAATTTATCAGCATACGCCGCATTACGCGTCTTGCTACGTGTATAGACACCATGTATAAAAAGGAGATAGTCCTTTGCCATTTGCTCTATTTGCCTTTCCTCGCTTGACAGTACCCACTCTCTTAAACGTAGAGAGAGAGGGATTGTTACAGGTAATGGGGATACAAGAAGCTTTGATTTTGCTTCTGCGAGAATTGCTAGTAGGTACCATCAATATAGCCTTGAATGACAGGAGCAACATGTGCAATTTTTACCTCAATCGAGTTTGTCATCAGGGGGGTTACATACAACACGTCTTGCATAGTTGCCACACCAAGCAACATTGAGGCAATCAAACTTGCTCGTAGAGAACTGTCCTTCCCACCTAACCACTCGGCAAGCGGTTGAATGAAGTTTTTTTCTAATCCCTCGCGCAATAATGTCGCTCCTTGAGGGCTGGTGGCGGATTTCAGCAACGCAAGAATAGGATAGAAAGTAGCATCTGAGTCCTCCTGCAGAAGATATCGAACTAAGCGTTCGCCCAACACTTCTCGCCGCTCTTGGAGCAGGTCGCCCAGACGAAACGCTTCAGTGACAGCTTCAGCAAAAAGCTGTTCTTTTGACCCAAAATAACGAATGACTAACGATCCATTGATGCCAACCTCAGTAGCGATATCCCGTACTCCGACGTGTTCATAGCCACGTTGACTGAACAGCTTTTGCGCTGCTCGCAGAATGTCCTCACGCGTTTGAGACGCATTTCTTGGTCGCTGTATATGTTCTGGCATGAAATGTCCTTTCGAGAATGCCTCAATATATGATAAGTAAACTACTGTTGACAAAATCTGTCAAGATGGTATACTTCTTTATGTAAACATGCGTTTACTTGGATAAAAAGAATTTCCACTCGCTCAAGGAGGATACGTTATGTCTAGTCTCGTTGCGTTGGTAACAGGAGCTTCTTCGGGAATTGGCAAAGCAATAGCTCAGGCGTTGCTTACACAGGGGTATATCGTGTATGCCACTGCTCGTCAGCAGGATGCGCTTGTTAATATGAAGAATGTGCGTCCTCTTACACTTGACGTAACTCAGGAAAGCTCTATGCTGCAAGCGATACAAACTCTTATATCAGAGCAAGACTCGATAGATGTGCTGGTGAACAATGCCGGATTTGCGTTGAACGGACCCGTCGAAGAACTTTCACTTCCAGAGGTACGAAACGAATTTGAGACAAACGTTTTCGGACTGGTACGTATGACGCAACTCGTCTTGCCGATCATGCGTCAAAACCATAAGGGTCACATTATCAACATTGGGTCGATTGGAGGAACGTTTACCGCACCAGGAGCAGGAGCGTATCATGCTAGTAAATATGCAGTCGAAGCATTTACAGATGCATTGCGCTATGAAGTAAGTAGTTTTGGCATTAAGGTGACTCTCATTCAAC
>CAXUGH010000163.1:0-11264 GCA_964250365.1 uncultured Ktedonobacteraceae bacterium | reverse complement strand
CAGATGGGTTGCCGGGCTTCGTAGGGCCGTTTCCCTCCACCTCTCTTGATGAGAGCGATCTCATTGCTGCTATTCAATTGTGTGTTCTCTGTGTTATCTTCATTGTACGGCAAACAAAGGCTGATTGTCAAATCTTGCATGTTTGTGTGTCTGTCATCGCGGATAACAGATACACAAACATGCAAGATTTGATACTTCCTTAATTTATGTGCCGGACTCCCACGAATTCAGGTATTTTTCCTGTTCAGGGGTCAGAGTGTCGATGCGAATACCCATCGCGGAGAGTTTGAGACGCGCGATCTCTTTGTCCATTTCGGTAGGTATGTAATAGACCTTTGGCTGTAACTCCTGTGCGTGAGCAAGCATATACTCGGAGCCAAGAGCCTGATTCGCAAAGCTCATATCCATGACGCTAGCGGGGTGGCCTTCGGCGGCAGAGAGGTTGACGAGGCGACCTTCGGCAAGCAGGTGTATACGACGACCGTCGCTGTAGGTGTATTCATCGACGAAATCGCGCACATGTCGCTTGGATACGGCGAGCTTCTCCAATGCGGGAATATTGATCTCATCATTGAAGTGTCCTGCATTCGCAACTAACGCGTCGTCCTTCATATTCTCGAAGTGCTGTATATCGAGAACATTGACATCGCCCGTCACGGTCACGAAGACATCGCCAATTTTCGCGGCCTCAACAGCAGGCATGACACGGTAGCCGTCCATCACGGCTTCGAGGGCGCGCGTGGCATCGACCTCGGTCACGATGACGTTTGCGCCCATACCCTGAGCGCGGGAGGCTACGCCACGACCACACCAGCCATAGCCCAGTACAACAAAGGTACGACCCGCGATCAAAATGTTGGTCGAGCGAATAATCGCGTCGATCACGCTCTGCCCCGTGCCGTAGCGATTATCGAACATATGCTTGGTGTCGGAGTCGTTGACGGCAAGCACGGGGAATCTGAGAACGCCATCGCGCTCCATACTCTTGAGGCGAATCACGCCCGTTGTCGTCTCTTCCATGCCTCCGATAATCGCGGGAATCAGTTCGGTGCGGCTCTTGTGAATCGTCGAAACGAGGTCGCAGCCATCATCCATCGTCATCTGTGGCTTGTGATCGAGAACCGCATTGATGTGACGGTAATAGGTCTCCTCGTCCTCGCCTTTGATTGCGAAGGTCGGAATGCCGTACTCGTGAACGAGGGCAGCAGCTACGTCGTCCTGCGTCGAAAGCGGATTGGAGGCGCACAGCACGAGGTCAGCACCGCCAGCCTTCAAGGTAATGGCGAGATTCGCCGTCTCAGTCGTGATATGCAAGCAGCCAGCCATACGGATACCCTGGAGCGGCTTGTCTTTCTCAAAACGTTCGCGGATGAGACGCAGCACAGGCATCTCTTTCGCCGCCCACTCAATACGGCCTTTACCGCGAGTGGCGAGAGTTATATCCTTCACGTCGCCGTGAATTGAGGTTGTCATACTTTTCCCTTCTTACATCTATCTAACAGTACAGGAGGCAAAATATTACAAAGTGCCAACACTGTGTTTCTAACAATGGCTTTATTCTACAACATTTATCGTTTCGTTGGTCTCCAATGTGGATCGAAATGCGAGAAAACAACGAGTTCGTTGTAGCGTTGAGCGATATCGTCCAGCGTGAGCGTGCGGAGACGGTCTATGCTGAAGTCCGCGCAGACGAAGGAGCCGATGATATTGCCATGCACAACGGCGCGTTTGATATCATCAACGGCATAGCGTCCATTCGCATCGGGTTCGACGGTAGAGAGATAGCCGAGCATACCACCCGCAAAACCATCGCCCGCACCTGTTGGGTCAATCACCTCTTCGAGCGGATAGGCTGGCGCACTGAAATACGTTCCATCTGCACCGAAGAGCAATGCCCCATAGCTACCAAGCTTGACTACGACGTATTGTAGTCCCATCGCTAATAACTGCTTCACGCCGGAAAGAACACTCGCTTGCTCGGTATAGTGACGCACCTCTTCCTCGCTGAGTAGCAGGATATCGACGCGTTGAATCACCTCGGTCAATTGAGGCTTTGCTGTGTTAATCCATAGCTCCATCGTATCGAGGACGGTCAAACGCGCATGCGGCATCTGGTTCAGCACCTCGGTTTGTAGCCCAGGTTGAATATTGGCGAGAAAGACGAGTGGGCTACGTTTGTAGTCTTCGGGGATAATCGGGTGAAAGTCGCCATAGACGCCGAGTTGTGTATCAAGCGTATCGCGCGAATTCATATCCATATGATAGCGACCCGACCAGTAGAAGGTTTTGCCCTCTTGAATTTGTAGGCCGCTCAAATTGATGCGGCGACTGCGGAAGAAGTCGAGTTCCTGCTGCGGGAAATCGCTTCCCACAACAGCGACGAGATTCACAGAATCGTAGAGTGATGCAGCGGTCGAAAAGTACGAAGCAGCTCCACCTAGCACACGGTCAACCTTTGCGAAGGGCGTTTCCACACCATCCAGAGCAACGGAGCCAACAACAAGAATAGACACAGAATAAATCCTCCAGGTAGTTAAAATAGAATGTCATACAGGAGTAGCATCGCTAAGATGCTCGATCACGCCATCGAGAAAGGCGACGGTGCCGTTGAATTTATCACGAGCCATCTCGCGTGCAGGTTCAGTATTCAACGATTGGTACAAATCAATGAAACGCTCCTCGATATGCCGTAGCATAGTGGCAAGCATATCGCCCGTTACAGCACGATTAGCATAGCGTGCCCCGAACTCGATCAGTGATGTCACTACCGCCAGACCACTGAGCCGCCCTAACTTATCGGCATCGTAGAGAATACGACCCTCAAGTGTGGTAGAAGCCTGCTGCTCTCCCGCATGAGGAGTCATATGCGTTAGTATCGCCTGCTCTACTTTCTGTATAAATTCGGGCGTCGCTCCCTGCGTTCGCAAAAACTCCGCTGCCATCTGTGCCGACGTGACATTATGCTGTTGAAAACCTTGCATTGGTGTTGAGATGTCGTGCAGGTAGCCAGCAACTATAAGCGCATCCATGTCCACCGTTTCGCCTTCGCCCTCATCTTGCTCACCCTGTAAAGCTAGCATCTTCGCGTTCGCTACGACTACGCTGGCATAGCGAAAGCCTTCATTGCCTAAAGTCTTCTCGGCATATTGCGTCACTGCCGATAACAATGCATCCATCAAAAAAACCTCTTCTCAACAACATCGCTAGGTATAGCGTCTTTGCTTAGAGTACAAATAGTGTAAAGTGTCTCAGAGTAGGGAGGCCATACGATGCCTCTCTCCGTGATAATTGCCGTCACATATTCATGCGGAGTGACATCGAACGCGGGATTGGCTACATGCACTCCTTTAGGCGCAACTCTCGTACCGCGAATAGTCGTAACCTCCTCGACATTGCGCTGCTCGATAGGAATATCCGTACCCGATCCAATCATCAAGTCCACCGTCGAGCATGGTGCTACTACATAGAATGGAATATCATGTGCAGCAGCAAGCACAGCAAGACTATATGTGCCTATCTTGTTCGCCACGTCTCCATTCGCGGCTATGCGGTCTGCCCCGACGAAGACCGCTTGAATGCCGCCATGTCGCA
Source organism: uncultured Ktedonobacteraceae bacterium (assembly GCA_964250365.1). Lineage (GTDB taxonomy): Bacteria > Chloroflexota > Ktedonobacteria > Ktedonobacterales > Ktedonobacteraceae > JBBQVS01. The sequence continues at coordinate 7,673 of CAXUGH010000163.1, read as the reverse complement.
TAAAATGGCCCGCCATGTTGTCTGTAATCAGTGTTAGTGGTATTCCTACCTGTTGTAGCTCCCACGCGGTAAGACGCGCACCTTGCAGGACGGGACGCGTTTCATCGACAAAGATATGCACATGCTTGCCCGCATTATGCGCTGTGTAGATTGGCGCGAGAGCTGTGCCGATGCCAGAGGTCGCAAGAATACCCGCATTGCAATGCGTCAACAGTATATCACCATCTTCGATCAAACCTGCCCCGAACAATCCCATTTGTCTACACGCGGCGGCATCCTCGGCGGCAATTGCCAGAGCTTCGTCGCGTACATGCGCCACAAGTTCTTGTATGGTTGTCGCCTCTTGCACACGATGTTGAACGCGCGTGACAGCCCATGACAAATTTACGGCGGTGGGACGAGTGCGGCAGAGCATAGAACTTGCTTTCTGTAGGTGTTCCTGTGCCTGTTCAAGAGTTAACGCGTCGTTTTCTCTCACAATCCGTAGAAGCGCGAGAGCTATGCCGAAAGCGGCGGTTACGCCAATCGCAGGTGCCCCGCGCACCTTGAGCGTTTGAATCGCATCGGCAACCTCGGCCTCATGTGTCAAGCGTAGCACGACTTCTTGCTGTGGTAGTAATGCTTGATTTAACAGACAAACTGTTGCACTCGCGTCATCTTCTTCCCACCACACTGTTCGTACATCTGTCAACGTCGATTGTCCCGTCTTCTCTATCATTCCCAGTATATTTTTCTTTCCATGCGCTTTTCTCTCATCTTGAGAAAAGCAATTTTGTTGTAACGAGCAAGCTTTGCTACACGAGCATCTAATCCCAATAGTACTAGGGTAGGTACTCTTTATAGCGTGTTTTCTGCAAGAGTATGCTAACATGATAGTCGATACCTAACGCAAGCGCAAGTAAATATGACTTATCAATATGTTACTCGTAGCGTCGGTTGTCCGTTCCACTACACAGAAGGGGAAAACCCTTTACCGACTGGTTAGTATGATACACAAACGTCATACCGCACAGCCTGGAGAGGCGTTATTATCGCTTGCACTGGAACGGACAAGTGGATAATAATCTATAGCCATCGAAGGGATTGTAGCGCATGGCCCAGGTGGAAACGAAAGAAACTTCCTGGTCGTTTGACCAAATTTATGATGAATACAAAACACCTATTTATAACTATGTCTATCACTTAGTAGGAGACCGCGAGCAGGCCGACGATCTCACTCAGGACACTTTTCTAAAGGCGTTCAAGGCACTGCCCAAAATGGACGGCAGTTTGAAGCTCTCGGCGTGGTTGTATCGTATCGCCACAAATACCGCGTATGATGCATTGCGACGCCGAAAATTGATCGCATGGTTGCCCTGGCAAGACCTCGACCACGAACCGGCAGACGTTGAGAGTGCAGACCCACAAGAGATTTACGGTACGACAGAGTTAGTGCGTGCCGCCCTGCGACGTATGCCCCAACAGTACCGATCCGCGTTGTTGTTATATACGCAAGAGGGCTTCTCCTATAGCGAGATTGCCCGTACCCTGAATATCGCCGAGAGCGGCGTTAAGATGTATCTTTCGCGTGCGCGACAGTCGTTCCGCGAGCATTATAAATCCCTGGAACAGGGAGGAGGCACCTAATGAGTAGTGAGCAGCATGTCGAGGACCTATTGAGTTCATACCTTGACAATGCTCTTCCTCCTACAGAACGTGCCTTCGTTGCTGCACATCTGCAAACATGCCCAGCATGTAATGAACTGCTCGCGGATTTTCGCCATTTCGACGCCTTACTCAAGCAGCAGCAGCGCGTCAGCCCAGACGCAAAACTACGCGAACGTATTTTTTCCTCGCCGACCTATCTGGAACTGGTAGAGGAGTTATCAAACCACGATACCGTTACACATCCGTCAATACGTAGCATGCGTGAAACGCTGCCACAAAAACGAGTAAGCTCCGAGAATGGACGCAATACAGGTCCTCTCTCTATTCCAGGAACACTTTCCTCACTATCTCAGCAAGAGACAAAGGCAAACAGGCGTGTCGCACGGCGTCAAGGAAGGTCGGGACAACGCTTCGCGTTGGCGGCGATAGCGGCAGGTCTCTTGCTCGTGGTTGGCCTCGGTAGTTTCATTGGGTGGAGCATGTTGCAGGCGCAGAATAAAGTGGCACAAATTACACAAGGCATTACTCCACCACAGGATTTGCGTCAGGGCGGTCCTCTACCAGCAGGTATGCGCTTTGTTTTTTTACAGAATGGTAGCCTGTGGAGTGCGCCAGAGGACGCCAAAACGTCGCCAGTACGTTTGACCCCTTCGACTGTCACCGTAGCCTCAAACTGGGCAGTCAAACCAGCGGAGACAGGTCATAGCGCGGGCAACCTTGTTGCATACATTGATCTGAAGCAAGGTGCTATACACCTTGTTCGCTCTGATGGGCAAAGCGATACCGCTATTAAACAACCATTGTTAGCAACAGTTACGGCTAACGTCTGGAATACTCCTCTTGGTTCCACTATTTTGAGCAGCTTATCCTGGTCGCCTGATGGAAGCATGCTTGCATTTCTTGCAGCCCCCATTGGAACTCCAACGCTGTATACGTATGCGACAACCACTGGGCAAGTACAACCTGTTGCACTATCAAATGGGGGCGCAGTTTCTCACCTTGTATGGGCACCGAACTCTATACGCATTGCATTCGAGTCTGCACACAACAATACAACCAGCATTCTTGACTACAACGTACAAACACACAACATACTCGTCGTCACCCCAACGGTCGCAACATCCAGCTACCCCAACGACTCGATAATGACATTGGACTGGGCTGCGTCCAGTTCCGCACCTGCTATCACCTGGAGCGTTGGTACACGGGGACATATTCACAGCATTGAGGTGCGCGATGTCGGAGTTAGCACAACTAATGCAGCAGCCAGCAATCGCACGCTTCTCACTGGCGACTATATTCAGGCTGTCTACAGCCGTAGCGGTGCCAATGGTAGTGGCGGCTGGATACTTACACGTCCTCTTTCATCTTCAACAGAGCAATTGCTTACGCTCACGTTGAACGCGACATTCTACGAATTGGTTAATGGTAGCTCTCTTTCAGCGATACAATGGCTTGCCGATGGCAGACACATTGGCTATCTCGATGGAAATATCCTTCGTATCCTCGATGCAACCAATGGAAACGATGCTATCGTGGCAAGAGGAGTACAAAACACTCCTACCCCCTCATGGTCATCTGACGGACTTCACGTCGTATACAGCACAGGGATACAAAGCCTTATCGCCGATCTCAGCGATGGAACTTCACACATCCTCATAGCAGGTCATGTCAACGCGTTTCTCTGGTCGCTAACAAACTCAAATACTGTGCTAGTGACGCTCCCACAGGTACAAGGCAATAGCGTGACAGTTGTACAAAAACGCTACGCGACAATAACCGTTATCACTATCTCCGCTCAGACTACTCTCGCCTGGACACAAATCCCCTGATTTAACATTAAAAAAACATTAGAATCATCATTGTTACAACAATATTCACACAAAATTTATAAAATGTTGTATAAAATTTATGCATTCTTCACATAAAATGTTTATAGTATATGAGGAGTTAGTTTTACAACCACTCATCTCTGGTGGGGTGTACGTGTTTTGGAGGAATATTCGATGGTGACAACAGAGCAAGCAGTCTTGACGGCAGTCGCAAACGGTCGTCCCTTTACCCACACGGCGGTCCGCACCGATGAAATGGCAAAGCTAAGTGTCTACGCAGTCTTTCGCGCACGCACAACAGCCATTGCATCAGACGTATTACAAAAAATGGACAGGGGAAATCGGCGTGTCCTTATTCTCCTGGATGGTCGTCGCACAATTCAGGACATCACGCGATTGCTTCATAAGAGTGAGGTGGAGGTCGCACAGGTACTAGTGAACTTACTCAAGGGTGGATACATTGATTACATGGGGACACGAAAGGCATAACAGGTACCAATTTTCTCAACCTTAGAGAAATTGGTAACAAAAGAGATAACAATTGTGCCCTTCATGCGTTATAATACATAGGCTTGGGACGGAAGGCGGGATGTATGTAAGCAAGCAGATCCACCTCGACGAGCAGCTTGTACATATATTTACTCATCCGTGTAACCTTTTCCCCATAGGGCTTACACGCGCGCCGATTCCAGCTTCGCGTTGCTTCTAGCATACGCGACGTAAGGGGAAAACGAGTTGGCACCCCGTTTCTCCCCTTACATTTCACAGTACAGCAAGCGAGAAAGGGTCGCATACGGTCTATTATGCGTTCATTAGGAGTCAGGCTCACAATAAGCGCGGCATTAGTACTTTTGTTATGCACGCTGCTGTTCATATTAGCTTCATGGGGACTTCTCACATTTTACACAGCACATGAAGTCAAAGAAAGCCTTGCCCTTCACAATCAACACATCCTGCTGCTCCTTTCCGGCGTTGGCATCTGTATTTTTGCGTTGGGCATTGCTATATATATATTTATAGTACTCAAGTTTTTCATCAACCCTCTTCAGCAGTTACAAACACAGGTACGCACACAGGTAGCGGAAAATGCCGGTGTTATTCTTGCACCGCAGGATGAACTAAGCATGCTTTCGCGCTCGTTCGACGTCCTTTCAGAATCATTGGAGAGCGAAAGTCAGGCGATGGTGGAGCAAATGAGCAACGTGCTTATTCTCAGCGATGCTTTTGTCTCGACCGTCAACCTGGAACACCTGCTAGGAGAGATTGTTTCGCGTCTCGGTCGTATCATGCAGGCAAAGCATGTATCTATGCTGCTCTATGGGCGTGAGATGCTCTCACCCTGGGCGGTGGCGCAGTGGTCTGAGGAAACGGCGCAAAGCTCGACCTCGCCTCTATCTACGTCCACACTTGCCTCCGCCTCGTCTGCACTGCAACAGAAAGGCTCTATCACGGTTCATGCCGACCCCTATGGCGATGTCACGATGGCGGTAACGACGAAAATGGCTGCCGTTCCAGGCCCTGGAAGTGGCAAGCGCAAAGCAGTGCGCTCACAGCAATCTAAACAACCAACATATGGTATTCGCCGCCCACGCATTCCTCGCCCCGCCCTACGTGACCTGGATATGCTGCTTGCTCGTATGGTTGTACAGAAACACAAAATCGCCTATGGCGAGGATGTTGCCGCTATCTACGCCGAACGTGGCGATACATGGGCACGTATGGCTCTCGAAGCGAACTATCAATCGGCTATCGCTGTACCCTTACTGCTACGCGATCAGGCGATTGGAGCGTTCATGATTTACTCCGACAAACCTTATCAGGTAAGTAGACGCGACACCTTTCTCCTGAGTACGACGGCGTTACAGGCATCGATGGCAATTCAAAACGCTTTGCTCTTCGCGGAAGTCAAAGAAAAGAATGCCGCTCTCGAACGTGCAAATGCATTGAAGTCCGAATTTCTTGCTAATGTGACGCATGAGCTACGCTCACCACTGCATAGCATCATTAGTTACGGCTCAATGATCGTCGATGGCTTTGTCGATGGCGAACTGACGAAGCAACAAGAAGAAGATATCAGTTTCATTGTGAGGCGTGCCGAAGACCTCTCGTATCTTGTAGACGAAATGCTCGACCTTTCAAAAATCGAGGCCGATAAGATCGAGATACAAGCGGAGCCGATAGAGCTTACGCAGAGCTTACAGGATATCATCAATCAACTGAAACTCCTGGCAAACGAAAAGAATCTTTACCTGACCCTGGAAATGGAAGAAAACATGCCGAGTGTCAACGCCGATAGCTACCGCCTCCGTCAAGTTGTGACAAATCTCGTCTCCAATGCGCTCAAGTTTACGGAGCAGGGTGGTGTGACCATCCGCTGTACGCAGACAAGCGACGGCGATATGGTACGCATTGCCGTTCAGGATACAGGTATTGGCATTTCACCGGCAGCCCTGGGCTTCATCTTTGAGGCATTTCGCCAAGCTGAGAGCGGAACGACACGCCGTTTCGGGGGCACTGGTCTTGGTCTCACTATTGCCAAGAGACTCGTTGAATTGCAGGGAGGCGAAGTCTCCGTCGAGAGCGTCGTAGGTCAGGGAGCAACGTTCTCGTTGACACTTCCTATCGTAGTCGAATAAGAGCAGAGCAACGCATGCTCGCACATTCATTCCATAATAGAAAGCAACAGATACAACCATGAGTACACCAACAGTACGCAAACCAGCTATCCTCATTGTTGAGAACGAGGTATCGAATCGCATTCTCGTCGAGCGCGTCCTATCTACACGCGGCTATCGTTGCCTCTCGGCCTCCAACGGGCAAGAGGCTCTCGACCTCCTTGACCGCGAGTCGGTAGACCTCATTCTTACCGATCTCTCTATGCCCGTACTGGATGGATACCGCACAACGCAACTAATCCGCTCACGTCCACAACTTGCGAACGTGCCCATTGTCGCAGTCACCGCCTATGCCATGAGTGACGAAGGCGAAGCAGCTAAACGCATGGGCTGTACTGAGTATCTCACCAAGCCCTTCAAACCACGCCAGTTGCTAGAGTTAGTGGATCGCCTGTTGCCTACTCAAAAGCAATCATAACGCGTTTGGAAACGTTCCTCAATCCCCGCCACCATCTCATATCGCTCACAGGGTGTGATGAAATCAGACCCGTGTTCTGGTTTTCACGTCCTCCACGATTCTCATTGGAGGTGGAGAGAAGAGAGTACGGGTCTGATTTCATAACACCCTCGTCCCCGTCGATCCCGTTTTCTCTCATTGGGGACGTTGGATCAACTCCTGCCAACATGGATATAGGGCGAGGACGTGATAAATCGGTTCCTACCTTCGTAATATTCTGTAAAACCACATAATCGCGCGATGGGCGTGGTAAATCAATCTCAGTAAAACATTTCCACATACAGTCTGACAAGGAGCTTTTATACATGGACATTCAAACAACAACGCAAACACCACAAACGGTGGCAACCGATGTCTTGATCGTAGCTGCAACACGCAAGAGCGGGAAGGATGAGCAAGGTGTGCAGCTATCCGGCGTAGCTGCCACCATAGATAAAACATTGAACGGTCTTATCAGCGAACGAGGTGCGGAGGGTGAATTCAAAGGCAACCTCGGCGAGCTGCTGACAGTTCATCCAATAGGGCAGATGACGACTAAACGTGTGCTTGTTGTAGGACTGGGATCGCAAAATAAGCTTAACACACAATCAATTCGTCATGCTAGCGCAATCGCGGCCCGTCATGCACAAAATACGGGCGCACATACGATCACACTTGCGCTACAATCAAACGATTCGCAACAGGAAAGTGACGTGCAGGCAGAGGTCGAGGGTGCGTTGCTTGGACTCTACACCTTCAGAATATACAAGCAATCGGAGCAGAACAATAACGGTAAAGGCGTCTCACAAATTACCATTTTGACCGAAGGCAACACAAATGGCGTTGAACAAGCGATTGAGCGTGGGCGTGCGCTGGCAGAGGCAACGAACTTCGCACGCAATCTTGTCAACGAGCCGCCTAATGTACTCACGCCAACCGAACTTGCGAACCGCGCAACGAACATGGCAAAGCAGACAGGGTTAGAGTATGAGATATTCGACAAGGAAAAAATTACCGAACTGAGTATGGGTGGTCTACTGGGCGTCTCTCAAGGGAGCGCACAGCCACCACAATTCATTATTC
>CAXUGH010000162.1:10906-11366 GCA_964250365.1 uncultured Ktedonobacteraceae bacterium | reverse complement strand
TCCCCGACATCTCGAAAGTCGAGCCGCGCCTCGTCGAGCCAGTACAACCCAACGCTGAACGCGGCGAAATCTACAAAAAAGGTGCCGAGCGACAAAAGAAATTGTATCAGGTGCTGCTTGGATGATAGAGAATAAAGCTTCCAGAAGAAGCGTATTAACTTTTCTGGAAGCTTTATGTCTTCTCTGCTAACCACTAAAGATTTGAGCCTACTAGGGAAGAAAAATTACCTATTGCTCCTCTTCTTATCGCCTGATATACTACAATTCAATTCCTATAAAGAAATAAACTAGGATATCAGCTTTGTGGAAGGGATAGAGTATGTCTGTGAATCCAATAAATATAGAAGAATTAATAAATCGTGCGTTGCGTCGTCAGGTACAACTACCAGAGTTTAGTCAGTCTGTGTACATTGAATCTGCTCAGACTTTTGGTACTTTGATCAGGCTTTCAGTCCCTACA
>CAXUGH010000162.1:0-10896 GCA_964250365.1 uncultured Ktedonobacteraceae bacterium | reverse complement strand
CTCGTGATGGGCAAACAAAACAGATTACTGTTTCTGCTAACGCTCTTTCTCATACACTAGATCAATCTAGCAATTTAGATGATACTCAAACGAATCCTCTTGATCTTTTCTTACTAATAGAGTCTGCACGTATCCGATTGGCCTACAGCTTTGACCCGTTCTTTGCTGTTTCTTTGTCAGGTGTACGTGCCTTACCTCATCAGTTGCAGGCTGTTTATGAACGTATGCTCCCGCAAGCACGTTTGCGCTTTTTACTAGCAGATGACCCAGGTGCTGGAAAAACAATCATGACTGGGTTACTTCTAAAAGAACTAAAATTACGTGGTGTTATCAATTATGTTCTTATCCTTACTCCTGCTCCTTTGACCGTACAATGGCAAGATGAATTATATAATAAGTTTGATGAGACCTTTGAAGTGGTAAACTCTGAGATGGTAGGGAATCAGCTGGCAGGAAATATATGGGATCGTTATCGTCAATGTATTGCCTCTATCGACTTTGCTAAACAAGAAAATACTCTGAGGAGTTTGGAGCAAATACCTTGGGATATTGTTATTATAGATGAAGCTCATAAATGTTCTGCTCGAAGCCAGGGTGAAAAGATAGCAAAAACTCGTCGCTATCAACTTGCTGAACGCCTATCTGCCAGTGCAGAACGTATGCTCCTATTAACTGCAACGCCTCATAGTGGTAATGCCGACCAATTCGCACACTTCTTGCGTCTTCTTGATGCAGATCAGTTCCCCGATCCGCGTTATGAAGGTTTACAACTTGATCGCAAGATATTAGAAGATAAACGAGAAGGCGGGCGTGATCAGTGGTTTCTTCGCCGAATAAAAGAGGAATTGCGTGATAGTAACGGTAGTCCACTGTTTACGAAACGTCATGCTAATACAATCCCTTTCACGCTAACTCCAAGCGAGAAACGTCTTTATGAGCATGTCACAGAGTATATCAATCATTTTCTCCCTTATCAGCAGGGGAACGCCTCGCGTCGAAGTAGCGTAGCTCTTGCTCGTACAGTCCTACAACGTCGTCTTGCCAGTAGCCTGAATGCTATTCATAGTTCTCTAAAACGACGCGCTGATAACTTCAAAAGTATTTTGCATGAGCTTGATAGAGTGCCCTCAAGAGATCAAGAAAAGGTTTTGCAAAAGTATCGTTTGCTGGCTACAAATGGCGGTGACGATGATGAACGAGATAGTGGAGACTTGGATGAGCAACAGGATGAAGCGATAGCAAGTTTTTCTGCTGCTCAGCGTGTAGACCAACTACGTACAGAAATACATGCTCTTGAAGCCTTGATAGATGAGGCCGTACATGTAATGGAGGCTGGTGAAGAGTCGAAATTAAAAGCTTTGAGTGCTTGCTTAGCTGGCTCACAGTTTAGCGAGTTGACGGATGGACGTGGCAAACTTCTCATTTTTACTGAACATCGAGATACACTTAATTATTTACGTAAACATTTGAAGGAATGGGGATATCGTACTTGCGAGATTCATGGCGGCATGAATGCTGTTCTTCGTCGTGAGGCAGCCGATCTTTTCCGCACGGATGCACAGGTATGTCTAGCTACTGAAGCTGCAGGTGAAGGTATCAATCTTCAGTTCTGTCATTTAATGATCAATTATGACATTCCCTGGAATCCTAATCGGTTGGAACAACGTATGGGCCGTATTCATCGTATAGGACAAGAGTCCGATGTCTATATCTTCAACTTCGTGTCAACAAATACTATCGAAGGCGAAATTTTACAGCGTCTCTTCATCAAATTAGAGGAGATCAAGGGACAATTAGGCGAGCGTGTGTTTGATGTGGTAGGACAGTTGCTTGCGCTTAATGATTTGCGTTTGGAAGATATACTTCGTGAGGCTGCGTTCAATCCTGCACGCATTGAAGAATATAAAGCTCAAATAGAACAGCTTAGTTCAACACAACTACTACAATTAGAGCAAGCTACAGGAGTAGCTCTTGCAACTTCTCAGGTAGACCTTACATGGGTACGAGGTGCCGATGTTCGTTCCCAGGAACTACGTCTCATGCCCGAATATGTAGAGAAATTCTTTCTGCGTGCCGCCGAACGGGAGGGTTTGAAAGTACGTGTGCGTGCAGATGGACTCTATAGCATAGAGCATGTGCCTATTCGTATGCGAGACGTGCATCTTTCTACCGCGAGAAGATTTGGTATTCCTGCACTGGAATATCGCAAATTAACCTTTAACAAGACTACCCTGCAAAAAACAGAACATCTCGATGCTACACTACTCTCGCCCGGTCATCCTTTGTTTGCGTCCCTCAACGAAATCTTGCTAGCAGACGTAGAAGCGGCACAAGGGCAAACCGCAATTTTTGTTGACCCTCGTATTACTGATAGTTACAGCGTTCATTTTTTTGAGATACATATAGATAGTGAAGAACCAACAACTGATGTTAGGCGTAGTAACGTTGGAGATGCACGTACACAAACGCTTTACGCTACGTTGATTGCTGTATTAGATAGTCCACAAGGTAGAGAACAAATTTCTGCCGATGTATTGCACGATCTGACTCCATTGCCTGAACATGCAACCCTTCAAGCAGATATAGAAGCACCTATGCCACAAGAAATCGTTGATTTGGAGCAGTGGGTAAGCGTTATGATACAATTTCCACTTAAAGAGCAGAAAGCTACTGAACGTCAACGTCTTTTACAAATTCGTCGCGAATATATTGATAGTATGTTTACAGAACAGGGTAAGCGCATACAGAAACGTTATATTGAGTTATCGCAACGCATGAAAAAAGGCGACGAATCTGCTAGAATAGCACGCGATGACGCTGACCGTCGTTATAAAGAACTTCGACAGCGACACCGTGAAAAGCTTACTGAAATAGATCGCTTACAGGTAGTTCGTGAAGGTTTGGTACGTTATCTAGGTACTGCTCTCGTTGTTCCCATTTCTCAAACCTCGCTAGCGCACGAATTGGAGGTACAGAATCATATCTCGTCCGATGCTTTGGTACAAGATAGCCAAATCGAATTGATAGGTATGAATTACGTAATGACGTATGAGACGATGCAAGGTAGGCAACCCGAAGATATCAGCAAAAACTATGATGGTAGCGGGTTTGATATTCGTAGTATCGACAATTATACAGGCGAGTTGCGTCGTATAGAGGTGAAGGCACGCGCAGATACAGGCGTTTTTGTAGAGCTAACGCCAAATGAATGGTTGCAGGCACAACGTCATGGAGATAGCTATTGGCTCTATGTCGTATGGAATTGTGCCGATCAGCCCTATCTCATTACTATTCAAAATCCAGCACAAAAATTAGCGAGAGTGATACAACAGCAGACAGTCGTTGAGGGATACCGGATTCCTGGTGAAGCGATAGAACTTTTCAGTGAGGGCAGATTAAACGGTTCTTGAGTAAACGAGAGGAAAGAAAATGGAGCTATCTGATCAGCAAAACTTGTATCTACAGACCATATTTGATTATTTTCACATTGAGGGAGAATGGCCTACCTTTCGTTACTTAGACCGCGAACTTATGCAGACAATGGATATAGAAAAAGTGATCTCCAGTCTTCCAGAAGGTCTTACTAACCCTTTTAGTGCTAATAATCCCGATCAGCAAGCCTTGCTTACCGTTCCTGCTCTACATCTCTGTCGTGGTTCGGAGAGCGATTTGAGCGACTTTGTGTGGATGATACGCTTATGCGTTGAAAAATATTTCTCCAAGCAGCAAGATAACACAAAATTTTCTAGCCATATCCTCTATCAAAGCTTGGGAATGTCGGACGTAGCTATTCACAAAGTCGGGCTGTTGATTCAGTGGGAACCTTATCTGTATCGCTGGTTCGGCTTTGATGAAGACAATGTAAACTGGGCTTGTGAAATAGCGAGAGATATCCGACGTTTTCAAGGCGTAGAGTCTATTGATGAATATCTAGCTGAAAGAAATATTGCTACACCTGTAGGAAATGTAACAAGTCCAGCTACTAAAAACTCATCTGAAAATATAGTAACACCACCTGAACCAGCAGACCTACAACTTCATCCTGAAATACGGTTGAGATGTTGGAATCTTTATACAACTGGCAACTATGATAACGCAATCTTAAATGCAACGAAATGTCTGGAGGTTGCTGTACGTAGTAAGGCGCGTATTCCCGCTGATAAGGTAGGGGCAGAAGTAATGACTAGAGCATTTAGCCCTGATAGAACTATATTGGAATATAGCAAGGTGCGTAGTGAACAAGAAAGCATGATGTATTTAACCAGAGGCATTATTGGCGTTTTCAAAAATCCACAGAGCCATAGATTTGTGGGTATCGAGAATAAATCAGAATGTCTTGGCATCTTGCTTATGTGTAGTGGTCTACTTTATGCTGTAGAAAACACTACATATGTAGCAAGTCCGTAGCATTATCGTATAATCATTCTGGCTTTTCCTGTTTTATCCTGCTAAAATGGTAGTTCAGCTCATTGCATCAAGAAGCACATACTAAAAAAGAAACATTAGAAGAGAGAAATCGTCATGTCTAACACTGATCGTCGCCTCATAGAAGACCTGATCCCAATCCGCGAGATCAGTGCGGAAGCCTCACGCGAAAAGAGTTTGCGTCAAGGCAACATATCATCATTGCATATCTGGTGGGCAAGACGCCCGATCACCGCCGCACGCGCCGCTGTCTATGGCGCACTTGTTCCCGCCCCCTCAGATGATAAAGAGCGTCATATGTACACCGAGAGAATGAAGAAACTGTGTAAATGGGATATTCATGAGCCGACACTAGAGCAAGCGCGTCAGGATGTACTTGAAGCTAACGATGGACAACCGCCGCGTGTGCTTGATATGTTTGCTGGTGGTGGCTCTATTCCTCTCGAAGCGTTACGTCTAGGTTGCGAGTCCTATGCTGTCGATTTGAATCCTGTTGCTCACATCATTGAACTCTGTACCCTTGTCTACCCACAAAAATATGGGTTATCACTAGCAGCAGACGTAAAAAAGTGGGGAATGTGGGTTATAGAACGGGCTAGAGAACAACTAGCGGAATTTTATCCTTCTCCAAGCCTTGACGAATCTATCGTGAACGATGATGAACTTGTACAAAATACTATTGATGGCAAAACTCAAAATGTGCAGCATCAAGGGAAACTAACACCAATTGCCTATCTCTGGACTCGTACAGTCCCTTGTCCTAATCCGTCTTGTGGGTGGACTGTTCCTTTAGTTCGACAAACATGGCTACATAAAAAAGAAGGAAACTATATCGCACTAAGAATGGTTCCCGATCAAGAGGCGAAACGAGTACGTTTTGAGTTAGTGAGGGCAACAAAACTTAGCGAACTAGGATTTGACCCAGAGGCTGGAAGTAAGGGAGGAAATACTACCTGTCTGCATTGTGGTGCCACTGCTGATGTAACTTATATCAAAGAGCAAGGTAGGAAAATGCTAATTGGTTCTCAGCTAATGGCAATCGTTGCCACAAAATCTGAGGGAAGTGGTAAAGTATATTTAGCAGATACTAAAATGCAAAAATATTCGTATAATAGTGGTGATATTATTAGTAGAATAGACACTGTTTGCAAAAATTTTTCGATTCCACTATTAACGGAGAACTTACCCATACAAGGTACTTTAGGTTTTCGTGTGCAAGCTTATGGAATACAACAATGGAAGGACCTCTTTACACCACGTCAGCTTCTCGCATTACTAACATTTACTGCACAAGTGCATGAAGCATACAATATTATGCTTAGTGAAGGAATTGAGACTGATAGAGTAGTTGCTATTACGACCTATTTAGGATTGATAGTAGACAGACTTGCTGATTTCAATAGTAATCTTTGTAGATGGGTAAGTATCGGCGATTTTATCGCCGATACTTATTCTCGTCAGGCACTTCCGATGGTTTGGGATTTTGCAGAAATAAATCCTTTCGGAAATGGCTCAGGTAACAGCACCGATAGCCTGAATCGGGCGTGGGCGGCAATAGAAAGCTGTGTCGTAGGCAAAGAACCTGCGAATGTTCTACGCACATCGGCGACTCAGCTTCCATTTGAAGATGCATTTATGGACGCTGTTGTTACTGACCCTCCTTATTACGATAATGTTCCCTATGCTGATTTGAGCGATTTCTTCTATGTATGGCTTAAAAGGACAATAGGTTTCTTATATCCAGAGCATTTAAGTGGAGTATTAACACCTAAACGTCAAGAGGCAATAGCTGAACCTTCTCGTTATAGAGGCAATATGACCGAGGCTCGTAAGACATACGAAAGTATGATGGCTCAAGCTTTCGTAGAGGCTTGTCGTGTATTGAAACCTGGTGCCCCACTTGTATGTGTCTATGCTCATAAAACAACGTTGGGTTGGTCAACACTCATTGAGGCTTTACGCCGCGCAGGGTTCGTTATTTCTGAAGCTTGGCCTATAGATACTGAACGTCCTGGACGTGTCAGAGATATAAATTCAGCAGCATTAGCATCTAGTATCTTCCTTGTCGCACGTCGCCGTGAGAGTCAAGAGACGGGTGACTATATACATCAGGTACGCCCACAACTTGCAGACATTATTGAAGAGCGGCTTGATACGCTACTTAAAGCAGGTGTGAGTGGGGCTGATTTAATGATTGCTACCATAGGAGCGGGACTACGCGCCTATACACAGTTCGCAAAGGTTGAGATGCCTAATGGCGATGAGCTAGATGCTGCAACTTATCTGGTACAGGTACAGCGTGAGGTAATTCAACATATGTTGAAACGTCTCTTGCATACACCACAGAATGAAGAGCGAGCTACAAGGGATATGCAGGTTGCCGCTATAGATACTACAACGCTTTTCTATGTGATAGGTCGCTTCTTTTACGGTGATGGTGCTGTACCATTTGATGACATGAATTTGCTAGCTAGAGGAATGGGTTTGGAATTAGATGGAGTGCATGGTCTTGCTCAAGGAAAGAAGGGGTTGGCAAAGAAACTGAAAGATACTGTCCAATTGCTTGATTATCGTAGTCGGGGTGATGACGAGAGCTTAGGGAAGCGGACAGAGAGCGGAAATCCGGCTCCGTTGATTGATGTCCTACAACGTTTATTGTGGTTGCATGAAGAGCAACCTTATAAAGTACAGGATTTTTTAATGCAAGCACGTCCAAATAATGAGCATTTACGACAAGTGGCAGAGACTCTTGCTGGTCCAGCACTAGCACCTTCTAATGGAAATGGTACATCAACGCACGAGAAGACAGGGGAGCAGAAAGCCGTAGAGACACTTGTACAGGGATGGCGCGGAGTATTCAACGAACGTACCAGGAGTAGCGAAAGAAGTACAAGAAACATGACGTTATGGGAAGAGTAATGGTATTTTTACTGATAGGACTGTGAATAGCAGACGAAGTATAACAAGAGTATAAGCATCTAGGAAGGATGTTAGGAATGACAACAAGGCGTGATGGTGGAGTAAATCTTCCCTCTTGGAACACTGTGGTAGAACCTAATCAAGATATTGTGTCAGGGCAGCTTTCAATGGATACCTATGCGGTCAATCTCGGTAAGGTCGTGCAAGGTGATACGGCTATGCCTTTTGTCTACCGTGACCCGCGTGCTTTTTTCGAGGCCACATATCTAACAACTCAGCTACAGAGCATTCTTTTTGACGTGTTATCAGTGCTGGTAGGTAGGAGTGGGGATCGTGTGTTACAACTTCGTACTCCCTTTGGTGGGGGTAAAACGCATACCCTGCTTTCGCTCTATCACATAACAAAATCTCGTGCAGATGTACGTGATATTCCTGGTTTGGAAAATCTTCCCGATCCTGGCACAGTGAACGTTGCCGTGTTCTCAGGAGGTGAAACTGGGGCTATAGATACATCAAGAACACTACGACCAAAAACTCTCTGGGGTGAGATAGCATTGCAGCTTGCAGGTCCAGAGGGTTACAACAGCATTTATGAGCAAGATAAACAGATGGTAGCTCCTGGGGGTACTGTTATCTCGCAACTGCTTGGCGATAAACCCGCGCTTATACTTCTGGATGAAGTGCTTTCGTTCGTTGAGAATGCGAAGGCGGTAGGTGTAGGTGAATCGAATCTTGGCTCACAGACAATCATCTTTTTGCAACGCCTAACAGAAGCAGTCGCAGCGTCGCCTCGTGCCGCACTCGTCTATTCTTTACAGGATAGTAGGGAGGAAGCGGGCGGCAATGAAGAATTGCTTCGCATTCTTGGTAAAATTGTAGAGCGTGTGAACATCAACCGTGAGCCTGTAAGTGGTGATGAAGTATTGCGTGTAGTGCAGCGTCGTCTATTCTCTAAATTAGGTGATGATGTACAGCATCAAATAGTTGCAAATGTTTATGCTGATAGCTATAAAAATTATCTGCTAGCTGGTGGTACAACTCCTACAGAAGCGGAGTATCAGAGAGAGCAGTTGCGGAATCGTATATTATCTAGTTATCCGTTTCATCCTGCATTGCTTGATCTTATGAGTCAACGTTGGAATTCACTGCCTAGTTATCAGCGTACTCGTGGCGCATTGCGATTCCTGGCAACTGTCGTATACGCTTTATGGCGAGAAAGTACACCAACATCGCTGATAGGGCCAGGAGATGTTCCGTTGACGGATGAGCAGGTGCGTACTACGTTTCTAGGCCAAGTGGGTGAGCGGGCGCAGTATGATGCCGTAATTGATGCTGATATACTCGGACCACAAGCAGGGGTACGCTCCGTTGATGAGCGTTTGGCGCGAGAAACGCCACGCTTACGCGTCTACGCGCCGGGGAAGCGTCTTGCTACCGCCGCGCTCTTGTATAGCTTTGATGGTAGGCCACATGAAATACGTGGTGTGTTTGAGAATGAGTTACTGGGTGTATGTTTAGTACCTAATGGGCTTGATCGCAACGTACTGCAAACAACATTCCATGATCTCAACGATAAACTGCTTTATCTACATCAGCGAGAGCGCAGATATCGTTTTGAAACACAACCTAATCTAAACAAGATTATCATGGATGAAAACCAGCGTCGTACTGCTGAAGAAATAGACGTGCGTCTACGAAGCGAATTTGGTTCTGCCATTCAAGGGAAGCCAGAATTGCTCAGTGGCAAGCGAGTCACTCAGGACCGTGATGCAATAGTTTGGCCTAATGATACCGAGGCTGTACGCGATAGGATTAACGAGTTCCAAATAGTGTACCTATCGCCTAAATGGTTAGATGAGTATGTAAGTTCGGTAGCGCAAGAACGTGGAATGCGTCTGTACATTGATCAATATGGTGATAGACCTCGTAGTTATCATAATGGTTTAGCGTTGGCTGTTCCTAATCGAAGAATGGTTGAAGAGGCACTCAATGCTGTTCGTCTCGTTCTAACATTGGAATTGCTACAAAGCCAAGTAAAACAATTCCAAATCACTCCACAACAGGAAGCAGATCTTATTGATCGTAAAAACCGTGCCGAAGGAGAGTTAAAAGGTGCGTTCTCGCACATGTACCCTATGGTCTACACTCCTCAAAAGAGTGAACAAACAAACCAAGTGTATAAGTTCGATCAGTTAGATGTATTAAGCAATAGCCCTAATCCTACCGCACCAGTACACACTCGTATCAAAGACGCCTTGCGTGGTCGCGTCGTATTCGAGACTGTACAACCGAGCAAGATTGCAACACTAACGCGGCTCAATGACCAAACATCACTAGAACGCCAATACTTTAGTGTAAGCGATCTCGTAGCTGGTTTCTTTAGCTACTACGACTGGACTCACATTTGGAACGAAAATGTTGTGCGACAAGCAATTGTGCAGGGTATCAAAAATCGGACATTTGCTTATGTTGCTAATGCTCGCAAGGATAATCAAGGAAATTTGACTTTGAATAATCCAGCGGCAGTTAGCATACAGTTTGGTAAGGACGTTTCTGCTGATGAACTAGATATGGGTGAAGGAGCATATTTGCTTTCAGCACTATACGCAATGGAACTACTAAAGCCCCCTGCACTACTATCTATGCCGCCCGTAACAGAACCTACTGCACAAACCACGCCGATTACTGTTCCCGCCAACAACGTACCAGAACAGGAAAAGCCGCGCTATACAAGTCCATCAGGTACAGCAGGAATTGTGAACGAACAACCCTTTTCATCATCTGTACCACCTACACCTGTATCAGCAGGACAAGATGGTCAAAGATACCGACTGCATATGAAGGTGAATGCTCAACAGTTTTTTGATGTAATGCAAGCACTAGAGAGACTTAGTGGTCGTTCAGTCGAGATGGATATTGTCGTAACTGCGGTAGCAAACCCAGGTCAAGCTTTCACCTGGAACGCTCTGCATAATCTTGTAGTCGAGCCAATGGTAGAGGGAAGCGATGTAGATGTCCTAGAGGAGCGTGTGGAAGAATAATTTAGATCAGATAGGGAGGGCACCTCAAAAGTGCCCTACTTTTCACTCTAATCATCTCCAATCATTTGCGTCAATATCTCAATAATATTCTTCTTAACCTTGCATTTCATATACCCCTGCAACATACCGATCAGGTCGCACCAGCACAACGATATCCTGTCTCTGCTGCAAGAACACCCCTAACTCTCCATCAACATCACACACAACCTCACATCCTACATCTGCTACTTGCTGATTTATGGTTCCTTGTGGCAACACACAAACTTTCCTCACTTCTAGCTGTTGCCATATCTCCTCTTCCTGCACATCCTCAAATGCTTGCTCTGGATTTTCATATAGCCTTAAAGCTACAAATCCGTTTCCTAATACATCATCAAGGAGAACTCTTTCGCCTCGGAAATTGGATACATAGGGTTGAGGGAGAAATGAGCCAAGTAGGGACCGATTTTGCGATTTGATCGTGGGGGTGGGGGGGGGGTACGCGAGGGGGGCGCGTGCGGGTTGGGGCGTG
>CAXUGH010000161.1:0-11387 GCA_964250365.1 uncultured Ktedonobacteraceae bacterium | reverse complement strand
CACAATCTGCCTGCTCTAACAACGACCATACCTATATGGTAGTAAGTGGTGATACGTTGGGAGCCATTGCTGGTCGCTATCGCACAACATGGCAAAGCCTAGCAACATACAACCACATCGCCAACGCCAACGTCATTTACATCAGTGAGCATATCTGCATTCCAGGCAACCACTCTACAGCAAGCGGTGGCGGTGGTGGTGGAACCAATGCCGGTATGGGCGGCGAAATTCGTGGCTATTCCAATCCCTTCGCATATCCACAATGCACGCACTGGGCGAGTCAACGTTTCTATCAACTGCACGGCTACTATGTACCGTGGACAACGAACGCCAACGCATGGGAATGGACGGCACGCGCCTACGATTTCCACTGGCACGTCTCTAGCTACCCCTCGTATGGTGCGATTGTTGATCTACAGCCCTGGGTACAGGGTGCCTATGCATTTGGACACGTCGGTGTGGTTGAGCAGGTACTGCCTAACGGCGTCGCAAAAGTGAGCAATATGAACTGGGGAGCGTTTCCCTATAGCGTCGCGATCAGCTACATCACTCCTGGCTACGGCGTGACCTTCATCTCATAATTTCTTGACACAGCAAAAATCGTCGCGTTAGTTTGCACACACGACGATTTTTGTTGTGTTGACTCACATGTCTACATCGGAAAGCACTTCATTCTCTTTCATCTCAGCGAGAGCCTGCCCCTCATCCTCTTCAAACAGGGGATGATTGATAAACCATTGCTGGCAATCGAACTCTTCCTCGCCTTTTTGGACATGCACACGGCGATAGGTGCCATTGGTTTGCAATGCGGTGGCGTTCACAGTATCCGAGAGATATGTTTGTAACACTCTCTTATAAAGAACGGATCGCAGGTGTGCGGAGCGAATGGGAAACAGCGTCTCGACGCGCGTGTCCAGATTGCGCTGCATCAAATCGGCACTACCGAGATAGACCTCTTCGTTACCGTTGTTGCCGAAGTAGTAGATACGACTGTGTTCGAGGAAGCGACCGACGATGCTACGCACACGTATATTCTCGCTTACCCCCTTCACTCCTGGGCGCAAACTACACATGCCACGTACAATCAAGTCGATGCTCACACCTGCTTGTGAGGCGCGATAGAGCAGATGAATCATTTCGGGGTCGGTCAAGGCGTTGAATTTGAAGAGCAAGCGACCGTTACCATATTGCTCATGTAGGCGTATCTCGCGCTCAATAAGCTCCGCGAAACCTGGACGTAGCTCAGTAGGTGCAACCAGCAACATGTTATAGGTTGTGCCGCGTGAATAGCCGGTGAGTGAATTGAAAAGATTTGTGGCATCCTCGCCAATAGCATCATCACAGGTAAAGAGGCCAAAGTCTTCGTAAATTTTCGCGGTCGAAGCATTGTAGTTGCCGGTACCTAAATGAATATAGCGTTGCAAGCCATGCTCTTCCTTGCGTACCACGAGGGCCACCTTCGCATGCGTCTTTAGCGTGTACGAGCCGAAGACAACGTGTACGCCTGCCTTTTCTAGCTCACGCGCCCAACCGATATTGTTCTCCTCATCAAAACGTGCCTTTAGCTCAACCAGCACCGCCACTTGCTTGCCATTCTCCACTGCCTTGAGGAGTGCTTGCACGATTACAGGTGCGTTCGCTCCAACACGGTAGAGTGTCTGCTTGATGGCTAACACTTGCTCATCATCGGCGGCGGCAGTAATGAAGTTGACAACCGAGTTGAAGCTATCGTAGGGATGATGTACGAGTAAATCCTGATTTGCGATAGCGGCAAATAGGTCGGCGTTCTTGCGTAAGAAAACAGGGGTACGCGGCTCAAACGGCTCATCCTTGAGGTCTGGGCGGTCGAGGCTATGCAGTTCCATCACCGCATCCATACCAAGCGGGCCATCGATCACCGTCAAATCATGTGAAGTGATTTCCATATTGTCGAGCAGCAGGCTGCGAATGCGTTGCGGCATCGAGGGATTGACCGCGAGATCGACCACGACGCCAAAGCGACGGTCACGCACCTCCTGCTCGATATACTCAAGCAGGTCTAGCGACTCATCTATTTGTAACTCGATATCGGCATCGCGCAACACGCGAAACGGATAGGACTCCCACACGTTATAGCCGGGGAACAGAGTGTTCAAATTGGCTGCGATTACCTGTTCGATCCATACAAAGGCTGCCGCATCCTTTTCATCGGCTTGTACAGGAACGAGGCGTGGTAACGTTGGTGGTACTTTGACACGCGCAAATAACTCGCTCTGTGCGGCGTCAGCAATCACAACTGCAAGGTTGAGGCTGCGATTCGAGATGTGCGGAAAGGGATGCCCCTGATCGACGGCAAGAGGAGTGAGAACAGGAAAGACCTCTTTCTCAAAGTAGTCATGCATCGCTTTGCGCTGCCGCTCGTTGAGTTGTTCATAATCGAGGATTTGAATACGTTGTTTGCTCAGCAAAGGCACGAGTGTAGTGCGCCAATACTCACGTACCTCTTGTATCAGCGGAGCCAGTTTTTCGCGGATCGCGGCAAGTTGCTCCTCGCCTGTACGCCCATCGGGGCTACGTAACGTTTTACTGGATGCAACCTGATCTTTGATGCCTGCAAGACGAATCATAATGAACTCGTCCAGATTAGTTTCAAAGATAGAAACGAACTTTATGCGTTCCAGGAGTGGATGGCGTTCGTCCTTCGCCTCATCGAACACGCGTCGATTGAACTCAACCCAGCTTAACTCTCGATTTATATACAGATCGGGTCGTTCCAATTCAGTATGAAGAGTATCTTGTAGTGTCATGTGCAATAATCCTAAAGTTATCGTCAATATTAGTCAATACATTGTAGCATTCTGTGCTGAAATGATGCAAAGACATCGCCCAAAACGAAAAGCGATGAGAACTTGGTGTTCTCATCGCTTTGAAAAGCACATTCATCTCATATGAGGGGCTTGCCGTTACACTCTCTTGAGGAGGCCATTGACGATTGGTGAACCCCAACCGGAAGCGGCATCCCAACCTCTGTGAGCATTGTAACCAGTGATTGTCAGCGTACCATCGAAGGTGAAGTAAGAATTGTTGCCGACAAGAATGTCGTGGAAAGCAGCCGCGTAAGAAGCACTCTTGCCAATCTTGTACAGAATAGGATTCAAGAAGCCGAGCGACTTGCCCTGATACTGGTCGGCAAGGGCAACGATACCAGCCCATTGTGGTGAACCAGCACTTGTGCCACCTGTCAAGCCAAAGCTACCGTTCTCGTAGGTCAAAACACCACCATTGACAGCGGCATTGTATGCTACATCAGGTACACCGCGTCCGCGTCCAGGGACGACACCTTGCTGGTAGTCGGGCTTGGCATACAGTGTGCTGAAGCCACCACCGCCACCGATGTTGCTTGTACCACCGAGGTCGGACTCGTTCCAGACGATCTCGGTCTGATAGCCACCGTTCGCCTTAGCAAAGAGCTGTGTGCCACCCACACCTGTAACGTAGGGATCGGATGCGGGTGAGCTTGCGCTCAAGATGAAAGTGGAACCGTCGCAGGATGGCTGTGCTGCGCCATTGTCGCCAGCCGAGGCTAGCACAGTGATACCCTTAGCAGCCGCGCGAATGAACATCTGATGCTCAAGTGCCAACAACGCAGGATCGACACAGGACTCGGCCTCGCCGAAGCTCTGTGAGATGACATCGCCGCTACGATGCTGCACAGCGTAATTTGTTACATTGTAAAGATCGGTATCGTTGCTGGTTGGAGCCAGGACGAGATCGATATTGGCACCGGGGGCAACAGCATGTGCCCACTCAACGTCCAGCGTGATTTCTCCCGCCCAACCAGCCTGGATCGGATCGTTAGGATTGAAAGGCGTGATACCAAGTGGAGCAATGATGTGAAATTTAGGATCAGGAAGTCCGAATGTAGTATCGAACGTTTTTAGATCAGCGGCAATGGTAGGACTCTGATAGGCATCGACGATAACGATGGTGCGACCTGCACCGGTGATGCCAGCTTTGTAGACATCAGTATAAGAATAGGCAGTAGCGATTTGCTGTGGTGAGTAGCAGCGGAACGCGGCATTAGGCAGTTGACATTTGAATTGAGTTTGACCGGCAGCGTCTTTGCCTGCAACTGACGTTGCTAGCTTGACAGGATTAACTCTGATTAGATGAGACTTGAGCGGTGCTGCAGCTTTAGTAGCGGTAGACTGTTGATAGAATGCGACGGCACCAACGATAGCGAGCAGGGCAAATACCGTCAGCATTACGCGCAGGGCATTGGCAGAGAGTTTCAGATACCTCACGTGTGACTCCTTAGTTCAATAATAGTAGTAGAAAAGAGCATCCATACTTCATATGTAATATTCGTCGTACTTCTTGCGTACAAAAAGGACTGAATGCCTTGTCTGATGCACCCTTGCATCAAACAATAGAGAAAGGAGAGATTGAATATGCTCTATTAAACATAACGGACATAGACGTTCTTGTATATTGTGTTAGTACAAATGGTTTGCTCTCACCTGAATGTCCTCTTGTTGCACTTTTGGCTTGACACTGGTGAAGGTGCTGATGTATTATCGACAGGTGAGGGTATACTACTAGTAAGAGTACTCTTTCTATACAAGACTCTGGGCGATTGCTGAAATTGGTAGACAGGGCAGACTTAGGATCTGTTGGTTAATAGCCGTGAGAGTTCGAGTCTCTCATCGCCCACTTTTTACCCTATGTTTTGAAAATTACATTTCAGCCGATTTGTTGCGTCTTTTTTGGCAGAATACATGTCTGGGTGAGCGCGATTTGTTGGCTTTTACGGAATAGAGCGACGCAGAAAATTGTAATATTCTGTATCAAATAATTACTATATGAATGTTTAGAGTTCGCGTAAATAAGTAGCGCGGACCAGTGGAGGAAATGTGAAGGTCTCGGTAGAAAAGTTGCCAACCAGTGAGGCTGTCCTTGATGTTGAAGTGACCTGGGACGAAATGCAAAAAGCCTCGGATAAAGCATATCGAAAACTTGTGCAGCAGGTGAATGTGCATGGCTTCCGCAGAGGTAAGGCTCCGCGTACCATTTTGGAGCGCACAGTAGGCAAAGAATACATCTATCAAGAAGGTCTCGACGACCTGATTTCAGAAACATACCGCAATGCTCTAAAGGAGCATGAACTCACTCCTATTGCCCAGCCAACGGTAGACGCCCCTGTCTTTGAGATGAATCAGCCCTACCATTTCAGCCTCACCATTCCGGTCATTACCCCGCCCATTCTTGGGGACTACAAGTCGTTGCACTTTGAGCGACCAGAGGCCGAGGTAACATCGGAAGAGGTTGAGAAGGAGATTGAGTCGTTTCGTAGCCGTCAAACGGAATGGGTAGAGGTGGAACGTCCCGCCGCAATGCATGACCGTGTAACCGTCGATCTCAAGCTCACCTCGGATGAGCAGCAGATTTCGGATTTGAAGGACAACCCCTTCGAGTTGACCGATGAGCGTAGTGGGCTGTTCAAAGGCATGGACGAACAAGTTGTCGGCATGCAGGTTGGTGAGAGCAAGACGTTCTCAACCACCATTCCCGAAGATTACCTCAACGAGAAGTATCGCGGCAAACAGGCCGACTTTTACATTCTGCTACACAAAGTGGAGGAGAAGCACGAGCCTGAACTCGATGATGCCTTCGCAGAGCAGGTAAGTGGTGGCGAGATTACTACTCTCGAAGACTTGCGTAAAGCCATTAGCGATAACATTCTTGAGAACAAGAAGCGCAAGATTCGTGACGACTTACGACAAGAGGTCATCGATGCAGTCATAGATCAGGCGCAATTTACGTTGCATCCGCTACTGATTGACGAAGAGGCCGAAGAGATGGTACACCAGATGGGACACATGTTGGAGCGCCAGGGTCTCTCACTGGATCAATATCTCAAGATGACGAATAAGACACACGATGCCTATCTACAAGACGTGCGACCAGACGCGGAGAAACGTGCCAAGCAGCAACTTGTCCTGGATGAGGTAGCGAACGAAGAGAAGATCGAGATTACGCCCGAAGACCTCGAAGCACTCTTCAACGCCTACGCACAGGCAGGTCAGGAGCTACCACGCACAGAGGAGCAAATTCGCGCCCTTGCCATTAGCTATCGACGCGAAAAGGCTATCACACGTCTCGTCGAGTTGACTACCGATCCCGACCCTGATGCGGAGGAGGATGAGGAGCTTGAAGAAGAGACCAGCGTAGAAAATGCCGAGGCCGCTGCCCTCGCGGGGAACGAACTCTCGGAGAATGCAACGACAGATGCAGTGGTGAACGAGGATGGAACGGTCACGCCCGTAGCGACCGAATCTGTGGGAGGTGAAGCATCTGCAACACCTCAACCCGAAACAGCAGACACGCTGACAACGGAGAGTCAGCAGTAAGAAGAGAAGAGGTGGTGAGTGTCTCGCTTGGCTCTTATGAACGGGCGAGACACCTCCATGAGTAAACAAAAATTCTATTCAATGACGACACCTCTAAAGGGAAAAGGTGACAGACGTGGCAAACTCGAAAAATGTACGAACAACGTATCGTTGCTCATTTTGTGGAAAGAGCCAGGATCAGGTTCAGCGTTTAATCGCGGGCCCTGGTGGAGTCTACATCTGCGATGAGTGTATCGATCTCTGCCGAGAAATCATCGACGAGGAGCAGGCAACGGTTGCGAAGCCGCGACTGCAAGCAGGAAAGATACCGGCTCCTAAGAAGATTTATGAGCAACTTAGCCAGTATGTAATTGGGCAGGATCGCGCCAAAAAGACGCTCTCGGTTGCGGTCTATAATCACTACAAGCGTGTCAACGTTGGTATGCAGATCGACGATGTAGAGCTAGGCAAGAGCAATATTCTGATGATTGGACCAACGGGTAGTGGAAAAACACTGCTCGCGCAGACACTCGCCAAAGTCCTGGATGTGCCTTTCTGTATCGCTGATGCAACGGCATTGACCGAAGCTGGCTATGTCGGTGAAGATGTCGAGAACATTCTGCTCCGTCTCATTCAGACCGCCGACTTTGATGTAGCGCGTGCTGAGCGCGGTATTGTCTACATCGACGAGATCGACAAGATTGCTCGCAAATCGGACAATCCTTCCATCACACGCGATGTGTCTGGCGAAGGAGTGCAGCAGGCACTGCTCAAAATCATTGAGGGTACGATTGCGAATGTGCCTCCACAGGGAGGGCGTAAGCATCCCCATCAAGATTTCATTCAAATCAATACAGCAAACATTCTCTTTATTTGCGGTGGTGCCTTCGAGGGTCTCGATAAGATCGTCGAGCATCGCCTGGGGAGTAACAAGTCCATCGGCTTCCGCGCGAAAGAAGGCGAAAACGCTGAAGCAGTCGCAAAAGAATCCATTCTGGCACACCTTATTCCCGACGATCTACTCAAGTACGGACTGATACCAGAGTTTGTCGGGCGTCTACCCGTAGAGGTTTCGCTGGACAGCCTCGACAAGGCCGCGCTCATCCGTATCTTGACCGAACCCAAGAATGCGATTGTGAAGCAGTATCAGAAATTTCTGCAGCTTGACCGCGTGGAGCTTACCTTCACAGGTGACGCTCTCGAAGCAGCGGCAGAAGGGGCACTTAAACAACGCACAGGCGCACGCGGGCTGCGTAGCATCGTCGAGGGAGTTCTGCTCGACGTGATGTATGAGATACCCTCGCGTGCCGATGTGAAAAAAGTGATTATTAACGGCGATGTGATTACCAGTCACCATAAACCCTTACTCGTGACAAGAAGTGAACGCAACGCCTATTCGGAAGATGAGTCTGCATAACGCAGACTCATCCCTATTCTGTGAGGTTGCGAGAAAGACAGGCGCAGGGACATGAGCGATTTAGAACACAAGGATGCTACACAAAAGGCGGGAAACGGAGTATATCCGCTTGTTGCCTTGAAGAATGTCGTTGTGTTTCCGCATAACAGTCATGCGCTGGTGATTGGACGCGAGAAGATGGTTCGCGCAGTTGAAGAGGCGATGATGCATCCTGATCGCACACTCGTCGTGGTGATGCAGCGTTCTACTGAAATTGCCGACCCACAGATGCAAGATATCTTTCCCATTGGTACGCTGGTCGAAGTCTCCTCTATACAGCGGCAGCAAGATGGCACGATACAGGCTCTTGTACGTGGTCTGCAACGCGTCGAGATTGCTGCCTTTCTCGAAGACGAACCATTTCTGCGCGTCGAGGTAAGTTCACAACAGGAGCCATACCACAAAGGTCCACAGGCCGATGCCCTCGTGCGTTATGCAACCAACCTATTTGAACGCTACGCACAACTCAACCGCCGCTTCTCAGCCGAAGATATCAATTCGATTGTGATACTCAAGACGCTACCACGCCTCTCCGACACATTGGGAGCGCATGTCATCAACGACGTTCAGCAACAGCAAGAACTGCTAGAGACGCTCGACCCGATGGAGCGTATCAACAAGATATGCGTTATTCTGGGCAACGAGATAGAGATACTGGAGCTTGAGACAACGATACGTAGCCGCGTGCGTTCACAGGTGGATCGCTCACAAAAAGAATTTTATCTGCGTGAGCAGTTGCGAGCAATTCAGGAAGAATTGGGTATTGAGACCTCTTCTGAAACTGATGAACTACGCGCCAAACTGCAAGAGAAAGTGTTGCCGTCAGATGTTGCGGTCAAGTTACGCAAAGAAATTGACCGCCTTGAACGTACTCCACAACAATCGGCTGAAGTTACTGTATTGCGCTCATACATCGACTGGGTGCTAGCACTACCCTGGAACGAGCGCACCGAAGACCGCTTCGACCTGATGGAGACACGTCGTATCCTCGATGCAGAGCATTATGGGCTAGAGGCAATCAAAGAGCGTATCGTCGAATTTTTAGCGGTACGACAGCTTCTACGCAGGCGTCAAGAGAGCCGCTCGCACGCGAAAAGCGAGAGTCAAGGGCAAATCCTCTGCTTCATTGGTCCCCCCGGCGTCGGTAAAACGTCGCTCGGTCAGTCGATTGCACACGCGCTGGGACGCAAGTTCGCGCGTATCTCTCTCGGCGGAGTGCATGACGAGGCAGAGATACGAGGACACCGCCGTACCTATGTTGGTGCCCTTCCTGGCAGAATTATTCAGAGTATGCGAACCGTTGGAGTACGCAACCCCGTCTTTCTACTGGACGAGGTTGATAAGCTATCATCGGAATATCGCGGCGATCCGGCGGCGGCATTGTTAGAAGTACTCGACCCACAGCAAAACAACACCTTCACCGACCACTATCTTGAGGTGCCGTTTGACCTCTCCGAAGTATTTTTCATCTGCACAGGCAACGTAAGATATCAGATACCACGCGCCCTTGCTGACCGCATGGATATCATCGAATTGCCAGGGTATATTCTGGATGAGAAGGTGAACATCGGTATGCGTCACCTTTTTCCTAAAGTGTTGGATGAACATGGTTTGACGCAAGAGCAACTCAAGATACCGCAAGCAGTCATGCAGCATATCGTGACCGATTACACGCGTGAAGCCGGTGTACGCAACCTTGAACGACAACTAGCAACGATCAGTCGCAAAGCAGCGCGACGAGTGCTGGAGAAGCCAAACACGCATCTCCGTCTCACTACACATAGTCTTGAGCAATATCTTGGTGCGCCGCGCTATAGCAATGCCCCCCCCGTTCAACGCTCAAAAATCGGTGCGGCTATGGGGCTGGCGGTAACAGAAAACGGAGGTATGTTGCTCTCGGTCGAGGTTGTAACCATGAGTGGCAAAGGCGAGCTACTGATAACGGGACAACTCGGCGATGTGATGCACGAGTCGGCGCGAGCCGCTCTCTCCTACATACGGACACGCGCGGACGAGCTACAGATCGATCCTAACTTTCAAGAAAACACAGACCTACATATTCACCTACCCGAAAACGCGCTCCCCAAAGATGGTCCCTCGGCAGGTATCACTATCGCAATTGCGCTTATCTCCGCCCTCACGCGACGCCCTGTACGTAGCAACCTAGCAATGACGGGCGAGATTACGGTACTGGGGAGTGTACTGCCAATTGGTGGTTTGAAGGAAAAGGTGTTAGCAGCGCATCAATCCTCCATCACGCACCTCATTATTCCTGCTGAAAACAAGAATGAGCTTATAGAGATACCTGCGAAGATACGTCAAAGCCTTTCCTTTACTCTTGTAGACAACATGGACGAGGTCGTCGCTGCCGCGTTGCTTGAGCAGCCACAGAACGAACAAGAGGCAAATCTACGCCCATCAATTATGAATTTAGAAGAGCGTCTATCAACGCATCGAGAGCAGGACGCACGAGACATCAACAATCGACGCTCGAATATCGCTGCTAACGAGCAATGGGAATCAGACGACATTGATTCATCCGTCTTCATGATTCCTTCGGTGGAACATCATGAGTACGACGCGCCTCAGGCAAAGCAGAAACGCACTAGCCCTACTCAAAAATAGCCTTAGATAAATTCGCATCTCGTTCGTTATACTGATTGAGGAGCTTACTCAATACCGATTGCTTGATTTCATACCCAACTTTCGAGAGTGTGCTACGTATAGATTGGTAAGGGTAGGTGCAGGTTGAATAACAAACCTTTCAATAGCTTCCCTCGCCAACGTTTTCTGAGAGAAGATATACAACTCTTCTCTCTGCAATGATTTCGTTTTTGTGTTTAGAGAGGACAGATCTATGAGTTATCAGGGACAAGACCCCAACCAGCAGGGGCAGAATCCAGGTTCGGGTCAATACGGTGGTTACAATCCCGTTCCCCAGCCCACCGACCCTTACAGCGGACAGCAATACGGTCAACAAGGACAAGGACAAGGACAGCAGGGCGGCTATAGTGGCTATGGTCAGCAGCAGCAAGGCTATGGACAGCCCGATTACAACCAACAGAACTACCAGCAGCCCAACTACGGACAACAACAAGGCTATCAGGTACCTAACTATGGACAACAGCAACAGCAGTACGGAGCGCAAGGCGCAACCTCGATGGGAATGGCGCAAAACACTGCCGCCGGTTTGAGCTACGTAGTTTTCTGGATTACAGGATTGATTTTCTTTTTCATGGAAAAACAGAATCGTTTTGTCCGTTTCCACGCAATGCAATCCATTCTATTCTTCGGTGGTGCTGCTGTACTGGGAATAGTATTGCAAATCGTCGCGGGCTTTGGTATCTTTGGCATATCGACTGTAGCGATTTGTCTCAATGGCATATTAGGTCTTGCCGTGATTGCGGGCTGGATCGTACTCATGATCAATGGCTTCCAGGGCAAATACTTCAAACTGCCTGTCATTGGTGATTATGCTGAACGCTATGCGAATCAGGGTATTCAATAAAATTAGCTGTTCCGAACAAAGAGAAGAGAGAAGGCCAGTCGCGCGTGCGCGACTG
>CAXUGH010000160.1:7819-11600 GCA_964250365.1 uncultured Ktedonobacteraceae bacterium | reverse complement strand
AATGTAACTCTCTATCTGTCAATAATCGGTTGCTCCAGCGTGGCTTTTCTCTCAGAAATAGTGTATATTTAACACTAAGAGAAATTACTTCGATGAGAAAAGAAGCAGTCCTACCAGCATCCCTCTCAGGAGAACAACGGAATACTTCACTATTCTTTTAGAAGGAGAAAACGCCACATGTTACTTGAACTAGCTATTGGCGATGCATATGGAGCGGGTTTTGAATATGCAGATTCAGAGATGATTCGCCAGCAGAACAACCTTTCCCGTTATGTGAAACATCCCAGGCATCACATCCAGCTTGGTTGCTATACCGATGATACCCAAATGAGCCTAGCCATTGCTGAAACCATTGTTTCGGGTGAACCCTGGAAACCGGTAGTGCTGGCAGACAAATTTGTCGAGGTCTTTCAGCGCGATCCCAGGAAAGGATATGCCACTGGTTTCTACCACTTTTTAGAGCATGTGCGTGACGGCGAGCAGTTTCTCAGAGAGATTAACCCAGGTAGTGAGAAGAGTGGTGCAGCTATGCGTGCCGCGCCAATAGGTATCTATCCTACCATTCCCCTCGTGATCGAGCGTTGTACCATTCAAGCAACTCTGACGCATAACACACCCAAAGGCATTCATGCGGCAGTCGCAGCCGCACTCATGACACACTATTTTCTCTACCACCTTGGCCCCAAATCTGAACTTGGTCTCTTCTTGGAAGAACATGTACACGGTCGCTGGGCAAGTCCCTGGACGGGCGAAGTAAAATCTCAGGGATGGATGAGTGTGCAGGCTGCGGTGACCGCTCTTACGAGATGCGGGACTCTAAGCGATGTGTTGAAGACGTGCATTCAGTTTACAGGTGATGTGGATACGGTTGCAGCTATTGCCCTGGCAGCAGGTTCTTGTAGTACTGAGATAGCACAGGACCTTCCAGTTTATCTGTTTGACGAGTTAGAAAATGGTCGGTATGGTAGAGACTACATTCGTCTACTGGATACGCAGTTGATGGCTTTAAGAGTGTGAAAGGCATACAAGTATTCGTCCCCTTCTCCCCTAAGTGCTATACTGTCATGCGTAGCCTTATTCTCAAAAAGCCTATGAACCAACGTTGCTTACATAGCAGAGCTACGTAGAAAGAAGGGAGAACACTATTCATGAATGCAGTTGAACAAGTCGAGAACGCGCATTTGCTAGTGATACAGACCGTTGATGATTTGCCGGAGCAAGAGTGGGATGTTCCTATGACGCCGGATGGTTGGTCGGTGAAGGATGTAATTGGGCATCTGGCCTCATATGAGCATTTGTTCGTGGAGGTGTTTCAGATGGTTCTGGGCGAGTCGTCCGAGACACCCTATTTGACAGTGTATACTCAACAGCATGACGACTTCAACAACATCCAGGCAGGGGCGCGTAGCAATCATACGGCGCAACAGGTCCTTGATGAGTACGAAGAGGTGCAGGCGGACGCGACGGCACTACTGGCACGTATTCCCGCTGAGACTGTTGACGAGAAGGGAACGTTGCCAATGTACGGCAAGGATCGTAGTTTGCACGATTTGATAAATAACTTCACAATGCACACGAAAAATCATTGCGACAGCATTTCGGCGTTTCGCTCGCGTGAGAAGCAGTAGTACTACGACAGGAGGGCAGAATGAAAGCGGTATTGTGTAAAGCCTATGGACCGCCAGAGCAGCTTGTGCTTGAGGAGGTTGCGCCACTCACGCCAAATAAGGGGCAGGTGGTGCTGGCAGTGAAGGCGTGTGGCGTCAATTTTCCCGACACGCTAATTATTCAGGGCAAGTATCAGTTTCAGCCGGAGATGCCCTTCTCCCCTGGCGGTGAGGTTGCGGGTGTCGTGAAAGCTATCGGCGAGGGCGTCTCGAACGTGAACGTAGGCAGTCGCGTGATTGCTTTCACGGGCTGGGGTGGTTTCGCGGAAGAGGTCGCCACTGATGCCGCTCAACTCATTCCGATACCTGAAGGCATGGATTTTGTTACAGCGTCGGCCTTCGTCATGACCTATGGCACCTCGTATCATGCGCTCAAAGATCGCGCACACCTGAAAGAAGGCGAGACGCTATTAGTACTTGGCGCGGCGGGTGGCGTAGGACTCGCTGCAATCGAGATTGCGAAGGTAATGGGGGCGCGTATAATCGCGGCTGCATCGAGCGATGAGAAGTTAGCTGTATGTCGAGTGCATGGAGCAGACGAGACCATTAACTATAGCAACGAAAATCTCAAAGACCGTTTGAAGGCATTGACGCAGGGCAACGGCGTCGATGTTGTGTTCGACCCCGTTGGCGGCGAATATTCAGAGGTTGCCCTACGCAATACCGCGTGGGAGGGTCGCTATCTCGTGATTGGTTTCGCGGCTGGCGACATTCCGCGCATTCCGCTCAACCTGACTCTGCTCAAAGGCTGCTCCATCGTTGGCGTGTTCTGGGGTAGCTTCGCGTCACGCACACCGCGGCGTAATCTGCAGAACCTACAAGAGCTACTTGCTTGGTTTCAGTCGGCGAAGATACATCCTCTCGTCTCCGCAACCTATCAATTGAAGGATGCTGCCGCAGCCCTCAATGCCATGATGCAACGACAGGTCAAAGGAAAGGTGGTTCTGTTGACCGAGGAGAATTAGGACAATTTCCAAGAACAAAAAAATGCGGTTTGTAAACCGCATTTTTTTGTTCTTGGAAATCGTGTTGTAATCTGTAGAAAGAGAAAATAGCAGGAGGTACGATGAATTATGGCGCATAACGTGTTGATTGTTGCCCCGATTGGGCAAGAGCAGATAGAGCGATTTCAGCACATTTCACCCGACGTTACTGTGAAGCAGGCGTCTTCGCCAGTTACCGACGAAGAATGGCGTGAGGCCGAGATAGCATTCACGGTACCGTGGAAACTGCCAACGCCTGAGCAGGTGCCGCATCTGCGTTGGATACAACTCTATTCGGCTGGTGCGGATAGAGTCTTCTCCTCGCCTTTGCGCGATACCGATATTCTTGTGACAACGACAAGCGGTCTACATGCCATCAATATCGCCGAATATGTGCTAGCTATGGTGCAAGCATGGTACCGCAAGATACCGCAGTTGTTGGCGTGGAAGCAAGGCGGCAATTGGGGCAACAATGATGTACGCTCCACCTTGCTCGCCGACGAGTTGCATGGCAAGACGATAGGCATTGTCGGCTACGGCAGCATCGGGCGACAGGTGGCTCGTCTCTCACGCGCCTATGGTATGAATGTGCTGGCGATGCAACGCGGTACGAACCACAAAGATACAGGCTTTCAGTTTCCAGAGGTGGGCGATCCCGATGGTACTCTGCCAAAACGCTACTACACATTTGACCAACTGCATGAGATGCTTCAAGAATGCGATATCGTCGTCGCGGCTGTACCATTAACGAATAAGACACAGAAAATGTTCAATGCCGAGGCTTTTCAGGCGATGAAGGACAATGCGTTCTTTGTCAACATAGCACGCGGCGAGATTTGCGACGAAAACGCGCTCATCACCGCCCTTGAACAAAAACAGATTGCAGGTGCCGCGCTCGATGTGTTCTCGCAGGAGCCGTTACCATCAAACTCGCCACTATGGAAATTGCCCAACGCATTGATGAGTCCGCATATCTCTGGCCCAACTCCTCACTACAACGAGCGAGCAACCGACATCTTTATCGCAAATCTGCAACTCTATCTTGCAGGGAAAACGATGTACAACGTCGTTGATAAGAAGCGCGGCTATTAGCATAAGAAGACCGGGGGGGAAAATTTTTGTTAGGAGCAA
>CAXUGH010000160.1:0-7809 GCA_964250365.1 uncultured Ktedonobacteraceae bacterium | reverse complement strand
TTACCAAAAATAACCCGGTTAATAATTTTTCCCCTCAATAAAAATTTTCCCCCCGGTCTTCTTAATTCCTACTGAGGAATGACGCACACAACGGCGTTACAGTTGTGGAAGCCGCTGAACTGCCCTTCGGCGCGTGCAATCTGTCCATGTGTATTACAGCCAACAAAAGGCGTTGAGGAGAGTGCGTTTTTGACGGAATCAAGTTCAAAGCCGAAATCTCTGCCCATCCTGAGACGCGTGGCGACACAATCGAAGAACAGTGTTACGGCTGGCTTACCTCCATACAGCTTTCGGAGCGCAGTATTTGTTGCTCGTGTTGCCGCCTCTACCCCCGACTCTAAGGTGGTTCGCATGATGTGGAGGGTCGAGCGTTCTGGTACCTCTGCCGCGCAAAGAATAGAGCCGTTTTCGACAACGGAGAGTGGTACGCGTAGCTTGTAGCCGCCGCCTACATCTATGCCAATAATATTGTGCAGAAAGAAGGATAGAGGGTCGTCTATATTGAACGTTTGCCCCGTTGCCTCTGCATGTGCTTGAAAGGCTCTCACCGCTGGCTTGCCGTTGATACTGTCCAGGCGCATCTCCTTTGCCCCTGTCACCAACATACTCGCGCTTGCAGGTCGCCATCCATGTTGTGCCCCGATACCGACAGGTTTGTTCGAGAGAATTTCGAGTGCAACTACTGCATCTGAGAGTACTTCAGTCCCATAAAAAACGGGTGTGTGGCTAAACTGTGCGTTATCGCCAGCACCTCCACCCAGGAATTGATAAGAGCCTCTCGTGAAAAGCGTCATTTGCTCTATGAGATCATCGGTATGTCCTGCCAGCGCATCGACCAACACAATTGCCGAGGAATACTTGAAGTCATGAGAACGAGTACCATGAAACGTCGAGACGACCGATTGTGCCGCCCCTTGACGATTCTTGCTCACCTCGCGCCCCACTCCTAACGAAAAGAGCAGTTCTTCCGAACGCAAGGCGACGGCACTTACCATTCCTTCTCCCCGTACACGGTTGGTGAATTCACCAGCCGAGGAACATCCTACAAGCAAAGATGGGCGACAGGTTCGTTTGAGAGCTTCGAGAAGTGTAACTTGATCGTAAGTTGGTGCTGCAAACAGTATTACTACATCTGGTGTGCCGTGTATCGCCTCGGCGATTTGCATACCAAGAACTCTACCAGCATCAGTGCTATCAGTATGGTCTGTGTACACAACGGCAGATTCAGTCATAAATGCATCCCTTCTCCTCGCGTCAGTCAACCTACAGAGTATCTATATAGCACTGTTGTCATCTGATTTTCAAGTAGCCTTGAATTAGCTCTGTAACAATTCTTCCCTATAAACAGAGCATAGCATATCAAATACTATGGCTATAACATATACTACCATAGTATTGAATGAATGAGAAGAGATTTTTAGATGTTTTATTGTGTAACAAACCTAAATGCGTTTAGAGTATAATACTGGTTGCTTGAATAACGCCGCGTTTGTTTTCTTTGCCTTCAACCAGCAGCGTCAAGCCGTTTTGTAGCGTCTTGATATCCTCTAACTGCACCGGCTCGCCCGTTCGTTTATAGATGTGTGTCTCAGCAGAAACGCGTAGCGCGACTGGTTTGATATCACCCGTAGCCGCTTTACGCGTAGTCCCAGCGATGATGTAAGAATCGCGTTTTGCGGGATTCGACGTTGTACCCTGCACTGTAACCTCCTTACCCTGTGTGACGATTTCGTTGATACGCTCTGATGTGATACGTTGCGGCATTACTTCGGGAGTGCTTAAAGTTGGAGGTTGCACATGCGTCTGCAAAGGTTTTTGTGAGAAGAGGGCGTTGTCGTAGTTGCGTGGTATCGCTACGCTGAGAGCCTGCTGCAATACGTCAAGGCGATAAGTAATCATGACTTGTGCCTTATCCTCTATTTGTTTCAGCATTTCACGATCCTCATCTTCGAGGCAGTCCTCAAGGTCTACCGCGCCCCCATCCACCTGTAGACCAATTGTAGCCGGTAGCTTGATGGTTATGTGCGTCCCCTGTACATAGGTAGTTGTGCTGTCATCGGGTTTGTGGCGTAGTGCAAGCGAGGCCATTTGTTGCAGCTTCGTAAACGGGCTATCGGCGGTAATGATGCAGATATCGAGTTTGCCATCATCAATGTGTGCCATTGGTGTCAGAACTATCGAGTCGCTGTACAGGCGTGTGTTGCCGAGAACGAGTTGTTGCACCTCGCCTTGCCATAATGTTGTTGGAGAAGCCTCATTGCTCACATCCCAGATTTCTACAGAAAACGGATGTTGTGTTGGTAGTTCTCTAGCAGCAGCCATGTCGAAGGCAACGTTGCCTACACGTTCTTTAAGCGACTTCGAGGTATGGCTGATGACGGAGGCGTCGATACCGAAGCCAGCGGTAAGGAGAAAATAGGTCTCCGTTGGATTAGCCTTTTTATTCTTTTTGCCTTTTGCTTTTGGCTCGTCTACCTGTACATTTTGAGAAGCGTTAGGAAACTCGACATTTTGCACGACCAGACGCCCGACATCGACCTTACGTGCATCACTACTGACGAGAGCTAACGCAGCTTCAACCGAGTCAATAGGCATCTCAATTTCATGAGGCCACTGGTTGGCGGTGCCTCCTGGTAACACTCCAATCGTACTCTTGCGCTTTTTGCTCTGCATGACAGCGGTAACAAGCTCGTTCGTAGTGCCATCGCCGCCGTGTCCAATAATCAGGTCGTAGTCATTCTTCGCGGCTTTCGCAGCGAGTGCCTGTGCATGACCACCATACTCAACGAGCGAATTATCGACATCCCAGCCTGCCGCCGACAAAATCGTAAATACATCAGTCAACTTCGTCATGTCCTGTCCCGCTCTGGGGTTAATCACCAGATATGCCTTCTCACAATCCATAGAAGATAACTCCTTGTAATTTTTTCTCTTTTCAGGTACGCAAAATAACGGAGCAGAGTTTCATAGCTTCTCATATGGAACGATTTGACTCGCATAAGCGTGTGGTATCAGAATATCCTCGTTTGTGCTACTATGTTGTAGAAAAAAAGTATTCACTAGTGGAGGAAAAACGAGATGCATAGCAAGGACGCTACAAACTTCTATACCTACACAACATCTATTTTCAAGCATATGCCGGTTGGAGTTGCTCTCTTTGATGTCCACGACTTTCGTCTGCTAGCAGTTAACGATCATTATGAGACGTTTATTGACCCTGAGTGGAGGCAGGGACGAGCTATTGGACATCCTGCCACAGATTGGGCACCGAGATGGATTTCTGAGCAAGAAGCTCAAGATGTTCTCGCCATCTTCCGTCAAGTTGTCGAAACTGGAACACCTTATCGCGTAGAGGAACGTTATGTTCCCCTTCAAGATCAGGATAACAGTCCATCCTATTGGAGTTGGGTACTCGATCCCATCTTTGATGAACAGGGACAGATAGTCCAACTGCTTATGACGCAGAATAACGTTACCTCTTACGTACTGGCAAGACAAAAGGCTGAGCAGGCAGCACGCGATGTGGAGGCGCAACGCGTGCGTCTCCACTCTATTCTCGATCAACTACCCGCAGGCGTTATGTTAGCGGATGCTGATGGACACGTTAGCTACACTAATTGTGCTGGCGAACACCTTTTAGGCGGCTCTGCAATACCACAGAAAGACACTCCTATCGATTCTGTTCCTCTGATTCATTCAGCATTTTATCTCAATGGGCAACCTATTCCACCCGAAGATTTTCCATTAAATCGTGCAGTACGTGGAGAGGACGTTGAGAGCATAGAAACATTTATTAAGAAGCCTGATGGAAGCACTATGTTTGTGCTTACTACTGCTGCGCCCTTGTATGATGAGCAAGGTACCATTACCGGTGCCGTCAGTGTCTTTCGTGATATTAGTAAGCGCAAAAGCATCGAGCAGCAGAAAAATCAGTTTCTCTCTACAGCAAGCCATGAGTTACGCACGCCTATCACTAGCATTCAAGGGCTAGCCGAAATTTTGCAACTCTACACCTCACAAGGAAAGAGCCTTGATAATCCGCGTTGCCTACGTGCAATTCAAGATATTGTCATGCAAAGCCAACACATGACGCGCCTGATTGAAGGCATGCTAGACGTTTCGCGTTTAGAGAACGCCAGTCTGGAGTTAGAGTTGCTACCTCATAATCTGCTTGCTCTGGTTGAGAAAGTGGTAGAAATCCAGAAGGTGACACATAAAACACATTCTCTCCATATGGTACTTGAGAGTGTGCAAGCAGATGAGAAATTGATGGCCTGTATAGATGAACACAGTATCATGCAGGTGCTAGATAATCTGATAAATAATGCCGCGAAATACAGTGCCTCGAACAGCAACGTTGAGGTGGGAATACGTCACTCCTCAGACTCTCCCAACGAGGTACTGCTCTGGATCAAGGACGAGGGCATCGGCATCGCGGATGATGAACTGCCTCATATCTTTGAGCGGTTCCATCGGGCCAAGAACATAGATCGCTCGATTAGTGGGCTTGGCATTGGCCTCTACCTCGTGCGTGAACACATTTCACGTCATCGTGGACGTGTTTGGGCAGAGAGTACGCCAGGAGTTGGCTCTACCTTCTATATACTTCTACCAATACAGAGCTAGTGACACTCCTGTAAACAGAAGTTTGTAGTTCTCCGAGTTGTAGAGGTACAATGGCACTATCTTAACGTGTTTTGAGATATTTGTAGGAGAACCTTATGCCTTTGTTAGACTTGACCCCTGATGAAGTGTTATCGACGACGCGTTCGGTGCGTAAACGCCTTGATTTGACGCGACCTGTGGAGCCGGAGCTGATTCGGGAATGCCTGGAAATCGCGCTACAGGCACCAACTGGTAGCAATAGCCAGCGTTGGCATTTTGTGGTTGTGACCGACGCACAGAAACGTTTTGCGATTGCCGAACTCTACCGTAAATCGTTCGCTGCCTATCGCAACGTGCCGTCACCTGTGAGCAAACTGCCAGCAGATTCACCACGCGTGCAGACGATGAAACGTGTGGTGGACTCATCCGATTATCTCGCCGAGCATTTCCACGAGGTGCCAGTCTTTGTCATCCCCTGTATCGCAGGACGCATCGAAAAACTGCCGCTGGAAGGACAGGCAGGCTCATGGGGGTCAATTCTACCCGCCGCATGGAGCTTCATGCTTGCCGCGCGTGTACGTGGCCTCGGCTCGGCCTGGACAACCTTGCATCTAGCCTACGAAAAAGAGACCGCCGACATCCTGGGCATTCCCTACGAGAAGATTACACAGACCTCGCTCCTGCCCGTTGCCTACACAATCGGCACCGACTTCAAACCCGCCAAACGCGAACCATTAGAGACTGTGACGCACTGGGATACATGGTAAGAAATAGATGAAAATTGACTCATGCCCCCGCAAGGGCATAAGTCAATTTTCATCTATTTCTGCTAACACCTCACAGGCAATGTAATATGTTCATCGTCTACCGTGAAAATCAGGGTACCGTTGTATGGACACGCATTATAGATATAGACAATAACCTGTTGCTGGTCGCCAGCCTTCAATCGCCCACTGGCAGGACTGAATTTCGTAGCGATGTTTTTGCTTGACGCCTTCCAATGAATCGTGTCTTCCTTATCCTGCCCATAGAGCGTCACAGTGCAACGATAACCGTTATCGACCTGACAGTCGGATTGTACGGCAAAGTGGTTGGGAATAGCGGTCAAGCCATCAATGGTGGCTGTTCCCTGTACTATGGGCGTCTGCGTCGATATTTGCGTAGCTGTTGGAGTTGCAACAACGTGTGTCATTGTTCGTGTAGGTTGTGCTGCTGTTGTGCTTGTCGATGTGGGCTTGAATGTAGTGGTGGC
The DNA here is from genome assembly GCA_964250365.1 of uncultured Ktedonobacteraceae bacterium. Taxonomy (GTDB): domain Bacteria; phylum Chloroflexota; class Ktedonobacteria; order Ktedonobacterales; family Ktedonobacteraceae; genus JBBQVS01. The sequence continues at coordinate 1,952 of CAXUGH010000160.1, read as the reverse complement.
TATATTGTTGTGCTTTGGTTGAGCAAGAAGAGGCACAACCGCGAATAGCACACCGAGGACGAGTGCGGTAACGGCAACCAGCGAGAGCATGACGAGTGCCAGCGAAAGCCGTATTTTTGGCCTACTTGGACTAGTGCTATTACCGCCTACTGGAACGCCAGCAACCGTACTGCTCGTGGCAGATGTCGCGGAGCCAGGAAGATAAAGCTGTGTTTTATCTGGTTTAGGTTGAGCCATTTTAGAAGGATCGTCAAGCATAGTCTTTTCTCTATTACATCTCCTCTTCAGATTGTCGAGCGTAGTACGAAGTCACGATGCGGTCAGAAAGCAGACCAAGACAACTCAAATTCGGGAACCCCGGTCCCTGCGAGAAACCCGCGAGCATCGGCAAATGCAAACGCGGCGCGAAATTGCGTATTGCAAGGTCTTCACCGATAGACTCCTCGATAACGCGCCGATCTATCGACTCCGACATTGTTGCCAGTCGCTCATGTGTATGCGTATCCAGCAGCGTTGTGAACCAGAGCGGGTCGAAGCCACGCGCAACAATCACATAGTCGTACTCATCGCGTTGTAGCGTGTCACCATACTTGATATCGACTCCCACGCTATCGTCACCTGCGATAATTCTCTGTGCCGTACCACCAACCGAGCGCACATTTTCGGCTCGATTGATCTCATCCATCGCATGAAGCGAGAAGACGCCACGATCTGTGCGTCGTACAAATTCGCGTCGGTCTTGCTCACTCAGGAGCAGCCAGTTGGCGGCGTGATGATGGTTTCCATAGAGGCTTGCCGAACGTCCATCGGGGTCGGAGAAGAGTTTGTTTTCCTCGAAACCCTCGTCGCGTGAATAAAGGACTCCATAGGGACTAATGACCTCAAGAAACGCTTGTTCCTTCAATGCATCGAGCAGCGCGAGAATGATTGCTGCGGCAGTTTCACCAATACCAATAATACCGATGTTGAGCGGCTTCTTGAGCGTTGAGCGCATTGACTCGAACTCTTCGACGCGAGTCCAGAACGAGCCACCATCCAAAATACGCGGGGAATTCTCTGGTTGACCAGGAATGGTTAAGGCGACGCCAGGACCAGTAACAACGAGTCCGTCGCCCTCAAGTGTAAAGGGAGTATTGCCGCCTGCAGACATACAGGAGAGTTGCCAGCGTTTATGATTTTTGGTACTACTGATGCTTCGTACATCAGCGACATGCACATCTGGCTCTATTCTCGACGCAACCCACTGAATGTAGCGCGACCACTCGCCGTGCGTAGGGCGAGCGCGACCACGATCAACCCAATCGGAGTAACGACCACCGCTGTCGATCAAATAGCTATGCCAGGAGAGCAATTGCATTTCTTTGTTGACCTTGCGGTTCAATTCTCCGTCCCAACACGTTGAGGCATAGGGAAAGCCGATATCTTTCTCAGGGCGCGTGCCAAGAACTTGTCTGCCATCGGTAAAGCCATATTTCCCTGTCCAATTCGTAGCGATTCCATGCCGATCAACAATCACAACACGCGGCACATCGTACCCCAGCTTCGCCAGTACAGCGCGTTTCGCTGCAATGGCAATGGCCTTTGGTCCCGCACCCAGTACCAGCAACGTTTGATGTCGCCCATGAGGAACTGTAAACTCTTCGCTCAATGTAGCATCCTCAACTTCGTGAATATCCCTGCCGTTTTCTCCCACAACTGTACAACGGATTTCATGAGATAGCAACTAACGAAGAGGAACTCATTACTTTCTCGCCACCTTCCAGCACTCCTTTGCAATCTCCCAATCCTCCTCAGTATGTACGATGAGGACGCGGACATTCGAGTCTTCGGTGGAGATTTGCGTGTCGGCTGGCGATTGTTTGTTTTTCGCCTCATCAAGTTGAATTTCAAGAAACTCCAGGCTATTGCACACGTTGGCGCGTAGTACATCATCGTTTTCGCCAACGCCGCCT
>CAXUGH010000159.1:0-11666 GCA_964250365.1 uncultured Ktedonobacteraceae bacterium | reverse complement strand
TTGGGAGCAAGAAATAGCTCAATTGCTGTTTCCTGAGTCTTCCTTAAAAGGACATTTGCCTGATTGACCAATTCGATCACGGCAAAGTGCTGTTCTGGAAACATCTGCAGATAACTACAAAATCCCCTTCTGCCTCCGCTATGATATAATGTATGCATGCCATGATATTCATCGAGATACAGACCATAGCCATAGTAGCGGCTAGCAGGTGCGTCTAGCGGCTTCGCATATGGTTGAGTAAGCGTTGAAATAACCTCTTGCGAGAGTACCTGTTCTCCATCAATGAGACCACCATTCATAAAGGCAATGCAGAGACGCGCAAGCTCGATGACGTTTGAAAAGAGGAAGCCAGCAGGCCAACGAGTAGCATTATCGTCATATGGCCTTACCACACTCCAACGTTGAGACTTTTCTGCAATATGACCTTGAGAAAATGGATAGGTCATTGCCATTGTTGTAGAAAATGTACTCCTTTCCATCTTCAATGGTTTGAGGACACAATCAGCAACTACTTGCGCGTATGGTTTCTTGTCTAATGCTTCGATAACGACGCCAGCAACAGCATAACCAAGTCCTGAATAGGAAAACATTTTCTCAGGCTCGGTAAAAAATTGTCGCTCATTGTAAGAACGAACGGCTTGTTCCAAGGCATCTTCGTCATGAGGACCATAATCGCTATCATCATCCTTCAAACCTGCTGTATGACTTAGTAATTGATGTATCGTAAGTGGTGCGAGTAGGAAAGGAAGGTCTTGCATGTATTCAGCGATAGGAGCATGCACGTTAAGATGCTGCTCGTTTACTAAGTTCATCAAGCTATAGGCCGTAATCATTTTTGTGAGCGAACCAATGCGAAACAACATATCAGCAGTAACAGGAGTAGCGGTTTCACTATTTGCTATGCCAAAGCCTTTAGCAAAGATTATCTCATCTTCATAGACAACCGCTACTTCGGCTCCTGGCGCATGTACGGATTGCAGTTCTTGCGCGGCTACGTGTGCTAGCATCTCGGCTTGCTCGCTCATATTTGTGCTAAAAGGTGGGAAATTCATCTCGTATCTCCACATGATGAGTAGAAGTTTGTTTTCTATGATATCACGTACAGCTCGCTTAGCATCTACTCATAACCTTGTTTTTCGTACTCTTTGCTTGCTGGCTTGCGCTCATAGGTGGTGAATGCCCAGAAGAGCCAGAGAATACTGCAAATTCCGATGCTTGCAGCAGGACTCCAAAAAGCCAGTACTAGCGCGACGAGATAGCATGGGACGCCAGATGCGTAGTTGCGGCTCCGTGTGCGGATTAGCGCGAAGGGAATATTGTCTTTGAGCAGGTGAGATTGGTAGGCAGCTAACCACCAGAGCAGGTTAAACACGAGATTGATTATGAGAAACAGACCCGCGTAGATGACACAAACTACTCCTGCTACTGGCGTGAGCAGATAGGTGGCGATCAACTGTGTCGGAAAAGGCACAACAGTAACGAGCAAGAGTAAGAAGCCATTGGCAAACATGAAGAGTGTATCGGCCTTGTCAATGAGTTTGAACATGCTGTGATGGCTTATCCATATGATAAGGATAGTGACGAAACTAATACAGAATGCGAGATAGGAAGGCCAATGTAGCAAGAGCAAATCTACCATGCGTACCGAGATATAGGGTTTGTCGAGCGTTGGTACTTGTAAACTAAAAACCAGTAGAGTGATGGCGACAGCGAAGACTCCATCACTGAAGGCTTCGAGTCGGCCTGTTTCTTTCTCTCCGCCTGTTCGTTGTGACTCTTCAATCATGCTCTTTCCCTATCATCAAGAACTAAAGCATGGCTCTTTGCTCCAATATGAGAATATGCTATACTTGTTGCACACACAAAGTAATGTCAATAAAGAAGTAGCCTAGCTGTGTAGTTACAAAGGATTATACATGACCACGCAAGTATCCGTCAAGCAAGAACGGCTGGAGGACGGCTTTACTCCTATTCAGGGGCCAGCATGGGCGGGCTTTTTGCGTATGCAAGCGAGACTTCTACGCACGCTCAATGCCGAGATGCAAGCCAATCACGGAATCTCCCTTTCCGAATACGAAGTCCTGCTCTTCCTGGCCTGCGCCCCACAGTTTCGGCTCTCCATCTCCGCGCTGGCCTCTTCGGTTCTGCTCTCACTTAGCGGCATTTCACGGCTAATCAATCGGCTCGAACGCGACGGTTACGTTATGCGTGAAGCTGGCACTAATGACTCTCGCGTCTCTTACGCCGTCTTGACTCCAAAGGGGTTACAGAAGCGGCAGGCTGCACAGTCCACACACCTTCATGGTGTACGCGAACACTTTTTGAACTACTTCAACAACGAAGAACTTTTGCTACTGGCTCGCTTTTGGAAGCGATTTGAGCCAGTTCGTCCTCAGAGCGAACAGGAGGGCGAGGAGCAGAATAAGGCTGATAATGAAACTACGACACATCAGAAAGAGGGACACGGACGAGGAAGACCACGTAAGGGAGGTCCTGGATCGCAAACACGCAAAGGGATTGAGGTCACATTCGATGTAAGAACAGTCGCCTTACTGGACGCCATTACCGAGAATAGAAGTGAATTCCTGGAAAAGCTGGTGCTGGAACGATTGCGAGAGCAGGAGCCGACCGTTGATGACGAACTGAGCAAGACATTGGAGGAACGCTACAAACGACTACCGCAAGGAGTTGTTGAGAAGTTGCAAGAACTGGCAATGTCGGCAGGCGTGGCAGCAGCATATCAAGCCAGCGAAGCCATCATGCTGCTACTAAAACAAGATAAACGATGAAACGTTAACCCTTCATCATTCGTTTGAGACAATGGATTATTGCATCAACGTTTCTCTCATACTACCAGGATAAAAATAACTTGTGGGAAAAAGAAAATCCATAAAATTTTATCCTGGTAATACTACGTCGTTCGAGGCGTTCAACGTCCTTCAACGGCAAAAAGCATATCTCTACACCGTTGAGCTGTCTCTACGCGTGCCCAGTCGCGTTGCAGTTCACCCAGCAATTGTGCCCACGTCGTGAGTTTAGCACCTGCTTGGCTCATCCGCTCTAATGAAGGATACGCGTCGAGAGAGGAAGTCCGATACAGATTGTGTCACTGCTTATCTCCCTGAAGCTGTGAAAAGTGTGATAGCTACTGCGGCATATTGAACATGTAACGAGCGATTTTCCAAGCTCCGTTTTCGCGTCTAAAAATAAACATCTCGCGGTTAGACTCTACACCGTCTGTTCCCGTTGCCAGCACTGTCTGCGTTCCGTGACTATGCGTCAGTGCGTAGGCGATCTCCTCGCTAGCAACAACTAACTCCTCAATGGTGAACGTCACTTTCAGGCGGATTGCTTGGAACAGTTGGGCATAGGCATCCTGCATCGCACTACCCACCACCGTCGGCGATCCAGCGGGTATAAACATCCCATCGCTCGTGTAACACGCTGCTGACTTGGTAGCATCGCCTATATTCAACCATGTTTCGTAGGTCTTCAATACTTCTCGAATCTCGTTCTCAGCACTCACGAGGTACTCCTTTCTCATTGACTCGTCTATCTCAGGGATACCCTGCAAATATCTAGTTCCACGACGGTCTATCTTGGAACGCCAGAATCAACCGTCCCTTCGTTTAAACCGTCACATTGAGTTTCTGTAGCACGGCATCAGCGGTAACGCCTGCGGAGTAGTTCTGCTGACCCGTGATAAGGTTGCCATCGACAACGGCAGAGGGTGTCCACGCAGGTTTGCTAACATATCTCGCACCCGCTAATCGTAGGCGATCTTCCAGCAACCAGGGTGCGTTGCCCGCAAATGTTGCTTGCGTCTCCTCCTCGTTGCTGAATCCGGTCAACTCACGCCCCTTGAACAACCACGTCCCGTCGGTGCGATGTGCGGATAGGAAGCTGGCGGGTCCGTGGCACACGGCAGCCACGATCTTGCTTGGGTTGTCCAGTATGGCAAGCAAAATGTTACCAATGGTGGGATCGACAGCCAAATCCTGCATAGGTCCGTGCCCACCTACCACAAAGACGACATCGTAAGAGGAAGGGTCAACACCGACCAGCTGAATTGGTTTGCTCAAAACCTCTTCGAGTTGCTTGAGATACGCTTTCTGAGCATCAACCTTGCTCTGATCGTTGTTATTGTAGCCTAGAGAGAAACTGAGGGGGTCTACGGTAGGCGTGATGCCATTGGATGTGGCGATGTGAACCTCAAAACCTGCGGCGGTGAATTTCTGGTGAGGCGTGACAAACTCTTCCGACCAGAAGCCGGTGGGGTGAGGAGTGCCGTCTTTCATGGTCCACACCTTAGCTCCCGTAAGAACCATCAAAATTGATGTCATTGCAAAGCTCCTTTACTGATTGCACATACAAATAAATGCCAAAGGAAAAGTAGCCATTTCCCGCGAATCATAAAGAAATTATACATGACTGTGCAAGTACTTGTCAAGGAACAAATGAGAGAATACTATAGAAAACTATTGTGAATAAGGTTAAATAACTAGCGTCAAGTAACGATACAAAGGTTTTATAACAGAAACAGGGGTAATTCTAACGTTTATAACGATAAAAATAACATATAAATTATCCGATATTACTTATGAGAATTTAGCGATAAGTATCATAGCTACAATAACATCTGGATATAAATAATTTGTGAGAGAGAAAGCCCTCATTTTTATCCAGGTAATAATGCCTCGTAATCATACAAAAAAACTAATCTACCGAGTAATTACTCTGAACATGGTAAGATACAAAGAAAACTAACGGAGAAGCATTATGTCTAACACACTACAAGGTGAATATTTCTTTTTGCCGCAAGAGCATGTGATATTTGGAGCGGGTAGCCTGGCAAAGCTAGCGGATGAGGTACAGCGCGTTGGCGGTCAACGTGCCTTTCTCGTAACAGGCAACTCACTTGCGACACAGAGCGAGGTTGTGCAACGAGTAGAGCAGGCACTTGGTACAATGCATGTCGGCACCTTCTCTGCTATACGTCAGCATTCGCCGAAGGGCGATGTAGCACATGCGGCAGAGCAGGCACGCACACTCAATGCTGATGTACTGATTAGCGTTGGCGGGGGTAGTCCAATTGACGCGACGAAGGCAGTTGCTATGGCTCTTTCACCCGATCAGAAGAACTTTCTGCCGCATATCGCTATTCCAACAACGCTTTCAGCCGCCGAATTTTCGCATCTTGTAGGCGTCACTGATGAAGAAGCGAAGCGCAAAAGCGGCTTTGCACATGCGTCACTCGCGCCACGCGGCGTTATTCTCGATGCCACGCTCACGCTTCCGACTCCCATGCGGCTCTGGCTCTCGACGGGGATACGCTCACTCGACCACGCCGTTGAGTCGCTCTATGCTCCCGGCATCCATCCCATCAACGATGTTTTAGCACTTGAAGCTATTCGCAAGCTCTTCGAGTATTTACCAAAGACGAAGGCGCAGCCCGACAACTTGAATGCACGTACCGAGCTAGAGCTTGCATCATGGATGAGCTTCTTTGGCGAAGTCAACACGTCAATGGGTCTGAGTCACAACCTCGGTAGGCGTATTGGTGCCAGTTACGATGTGCCACACGGCATTACATCGTGTATCATTTTGCCACACGTTATGCGATTCTTTGCGTCAATCTACCCACAACAACTCGCACGCATCGCGCAAGCACTTGACTTACACTATTCAGACGATACAAGTGCCACATTAGCAGCCGCTGACACTGTTTCTAAGCTAATTGGAGAGCTTGGCTTGCCACAACGCCTCAGCGATGTAGGCGTCAATGAGACGGAACTTGCAACAATTGCGAACTCCACGCCTAGCCGTGAGTTGTCAGCGGAGCAGGTCGAGCAACTGTTGCATACTATGCTATAGTGACATGCCCTTCGCTACGCTGTATACTGATGAGCGTATTCAAAAACTATAAAGAATAGGTACGGAAGGCCATGTTGAACGTTCAAGAAAATAGCAGGTCCGAAGAGCAAAAAGAGACGGGACGTATCGAGGCGTTCAGCGATGGCGTGTTCGCGGTAGCTATTACTCTGCTCGTACTGAATATCCAGCCGCCAGCAGAGCATAATTTGACTGACGGGCAACTACTCATAAGGCTACGCGATGATTGGTCTATCTATCTCGCCTTCATTACAAGTTTCGCAACCATAGGTATCATGTGGATAAATCATCACAGGGTGTTCACCCATATTAAGCGTTCAGACAACACGCTGCTTTTGTTGAATCTCCTGCTACTGCTAGCAATTATTTTCATACCCTTTCCAACGGCTCTAATGGCAGACTACATCAATCAGCCCGGACAGCATATCGCGCCGCTCCTGTATAGTGGAACATTTTTGCTCATGGCGATCTGTTTCAATCTGCTCTGGCGGTATGCCTCATACAAAAATAGACTTTTGGATCCCAAAACTAATCAACAAGAGGTACAAGCTATTACTGGACAGTATAAGTATGGACCGTTGATCTACATTGCTATTTGTGTGATTATAATAGTCTACCCACCTGTAGGCATTGCCGCAATTTTGCTGATTTCGATCTTCTTTGCCATTCCGGGACGTAAGCCTAAAGAGGAAAAGACACCTTCACTCCCGTAACTCCCGCTTACTCGTATGCATCACCAGCAATAACCCACTCGCCAACGACACCTCGGCTCGTTCACTGGTAAGCTCGTTGCTTACGCCGCGTGGTTTGCTAAAGCGTAACGTTTCGCCCTGTAGAGGATAATACAAATTATGCGAACGAATACCCGTTGCATCACCAGTGAGCGGGAAAAGCGAGAGTAGGTCGCCCTGTTGCCCTGAAATAGACGTGCGACCAGGGCCACGCACGAGCCAGCATGTCATGGGGCCATCAACGATACGCATGGGAACAGTCTCTATGTCGGCTAATAGCAGGATATTCGCTATTGTGTGATCGAAGCGTGCGCCACCGATGGCTCCCAGCAATGTGATTTCACTTGCGCCTTGTTCAAGAGCAACCTGAACGGCAAGTTCGGTGTCGGTCTCGTCCTTCTCGACTTTGGCGCGTATAAGCTGACTCCCCTTCGCCTCTAGCTCCGTAACGGGTATAGAGAGCGAGTCGAAGTCGCCAACAACGAAGGCGGGTACGTGCCCATAGGATAGCGCGGCCTCGGCTCCACTATCAGCTGCGACGATGAGATCAGCAGTATCGAGTGCTATGTTAACTGCTATTCCCGTTTGGACTGTGCCTCCGGCGAAGATTACGACATGCATGAGCCTGTACCTTTCGGCATGTTTTTGTGGAATTCGTGTCTATAGTGTATCATCAAACGTTGTATCCAGTGTTAGAATAAATTCAAATATTCCCAGCCTATAAAGGTATGTAAATTCTATGCAAACCGAACAAAAATTACCCCAATCGTGGGGGCATTATCCGACGGTGGAACCGGCTCAGGTGACACCCATTTTCTGGCGCAATGAACTGCCCGATCTCGAAGATACGAACCGCTCTCTTCTACCCTTTGCCTATGGTCGCAGTTATGGCGATAGCTGCCTCAATGAAAACGGTATATCGCTCGACGTGAGCTATCTGCGTCGCTTTATCGCCTTCGACGAGGAGACGGGTGTGCTACGTTGTGAGGCAGGTGTGACGCTTGCCGATATCTTAGAGGCGATGGTGCCGCGCGGCTGGTTTCTGCCCGTGAGTCCTGGCACCAAGTTCGTCTCAGTCGGTGGCGCAATTGCCAACGATATTCACGGCAAAAACCATCACAAGGCAGGCACCTTCGGGCGGCATGTCAACTGCTTTGAACTGCTACGCTCCAATGGTGAACGCCTGCTCTGCTCGCCTACCGAAAATAGTGAGTTGTTCCGCGCTACTATCGGCGGTCTCGGTCTCACAGGTGTCATTCTGTGGGCTGAGATTCGCCTCAAACCAATCGTCAATCCCTATATTGATACGGACTCCATCCGCTTCGAGTCGTTGGACGAATTCTTTGATATTTCGGCTGAGTCCGATGCCGATTTCGAGTACACAGTGTCGTGGGTCGATATTCTGATTGGCGGCAAGGCTCTATGTCGCGGAAAATTCCTACGCGGCAACAATAACTCCTCACGAGCGTTAGCCGCGAAACCTCTGAAAAAGCCTTTGCCACTCATAGTACCGATCAACCTGCCGACGTTTGTCTTGAACACGTTGACGGTCAAAGCCTTTAACGAAGCCTATTATCGTGTACAGCGTGAGAAGCGCGTACATAAAGTTACGTCCTATGAGCCGTTCTTTTATCCGCTTGACTCGATTCATGAGTGGTACCGCCTATATGGAAAACGGGGCTTCTTGCAATATCAGTTTGTGGTGCCGTTCTCGACAAGTCGGGACGCGATGAGCGAAATTATGGGACGCATTCGACATTCGGGTGAAGGCTCGTTTTTGACGGTGCTAAAGAATTTTGGCGATATGCCATCTCCTGGCATGCTCTCGTTTCCTCGTCCTGGCCTGACGCTAGCACTGGATTTCTCGTATCAGGGCAAGAAGACGTTACAATTGCTTAACGATCTGGACAAAGTGGTGTTAGAGAGCGGCGGCGGAGTCTATCCCGCGAAGGATGCCCGTATGACGCCTGAAACGTTCCAGGCATACTATCCGCAGTGGCACGAGTTCGAGCAGTATATCGATCCGCATTTCTCCTCTAGTTTTTGGCGACGCGTCACCTCTCGCAAGGATGCTCCCGTCGCGGTGAAGAGTTAATTAAGAATGAAAATAGCAATATTGGGGGCAACGTCGGCAATTGCCCATGAAGCCGCGAAACCGTTCGCGCAGAATAACGCCGAATTTTTTCTCGTTGCTCGTTCACAAGGCAAGCTCGAAGCGATAGCTAACGACCTCAAGGTACGTGGTGCCAAGCGCGTCGATACCTACACCGCCGACCTCGCCGATCTCGCTAGCCACCAAGCATTGCTCGACGAGATGGTGGCAAAGCTTGGAGCTATCGACGTGCTATTGATAGCCTATGGCACGCTTGGCAATCAACAGCTTGCCGAGCAGAGCGTAGCCGAGATGCTGAAAGAGTTCAACAACAACTGCACCAGCGTCCTCTCGCTCCTCACGCTCTTTGCCAACTACTTTGAGCAGCAGAAGCGTGGCACAATCGCCGTCATCTCCTCCGTCGCCGGTGATCGTGGTCGCCAGAGCAACTACGTCTACGGCACGGCAAAGGCAGCGGTGACAGCATTTCTACAGGGTTTACGGGGTCGCATGGCTAAATCAGGTGTTTCCGTCCTAACCATCAAACCAGGCATCATTGATACACCCATGACAGCTAATCTCAAAAAAGGGTTGCTGACCGCGAATGCAAAGGGCGTTGGCATGGGTATCTATAAAGCGATACAACAGAAAAAAGAGGTGGTGTATCTACCGTTTTTCTGGCGTCCCATTATGTTGATTGTGAAGAGCATTCCTGAGCGCGTATTTAAGCGTTTGTCGTTCTAAGAATTGTAATAGATGAACACGCACGGCGAAACCAAGCTATTTCGCCGTGCGTGTTCATCTATTACAGCAATTCCTTACGCAGATTTTACTGCGTCTTGTGCGACCTCACGTACAGTATTAAGAAATGCTTTTAGTACAGGTGAGTTATCATCCTGACGCCATATCACATTGAACTCGACAACGGGCGTTGGGTCTATAAGGTCACGAAAGGCAATATCTTTATTTTCCGCGATGCCTGGAGTGCTTTTTGGAGCAAGGCTAATACCAAAGCCTGCGGCTATTAAGCTAAGAATCATCTGTTGCTGGTTGATTTCCTGAACAATATTAGGGATAAACCCTACCTGTTCAAATAGACGCATCATGTAGTCGTAGGTTGTTGGATCGTATTGACGCGCAAACCAAATCCACGGCTCGTTAGCAAGTGCTGACAATGATAAATGATGCTGTGCAGCTAGAGGATTATCGGCTGGAAGCAGTGCGCCTAATGGTTCATGCCACACAGGTTCTTGTGCCAGCACTTCCTGTTGCATCGCTGGAATTGCTTGCGCGGCATGTGTGGCAAAGCTGGCATCTAACGTATTTGTTCGTAGTTGTTGCATCTGCTCAAAAGTGACCAAATCTTGCAAGATAAGTTCAACTTCGGGATAGCGTTTCCTGTGCAGGCGTAGAATAGTAGGAAAGAGCGGATTGTAAATCAGGCTTGTATAGCCTATTGTCAAGCGACCAAGTTCCCCTTTACTAGCACGTTGTACACGATGAACGGCTGAATCGGTCTGAGCGAGAATAGTGTAGGCGTCCTCTAAAAATACATGTCCAGCCGTGGTCAAACGTATAGCACGATGAGTACGGTCGAATAGTGTGACACCAAGCTCAACCTCCAAATCGTGTATCTGCTGACTAAGTGGTGGCTGTGCCATTAACAGTCTTTCAGCCGCTCTATGAAAGTTGAGTTCCTCAGCAACCGCCACAAAGTATCGTAAATGCCGCAGTTCCATAAGCAATGATACTCCTTACATATCATTATGCAACAAAAGATATATTGGACATACTATTACATCAAAGTATATCATGATTGAGGAGGTAGTTTGAGTACACTACTTCTCACAAGCACTTTCTGGCATCGCCAAAAAGAGGCTTGCAGTAGATATGTATAGAGGAACACATCCTCATACAAGGAGGAACAGACATGGCATCGAATGTAAATGTAGTCCTGGTTCACGGTGCTTTTTGCGACGGGTCAAGTTGGAGCGGTGTAATTCCGTTGTTACAGGAGGCAGGTCACACTGTTATTGCCGTACAACTGCCGCTCACAGGTCTCTCTGATGACATCACAACAACACGTAGTGCGCTTGCATCGCTCTCCGGTCCGGTTATTCTGGCAGGTCATTCTTATGGGGGAGCGGTTGTTACTGGTGCGGGTAATGCACCCAATGTCGTAGGTTTGGTATATATCGCCGCCTACGTTCCTGATGAGGGTGAAAATCTACAGAATCTCAACGACAAATTCGCTGGTACTGAGGGGCAGAAGCACATTGGACCTTCCTATCTTGCGAACACAGTATGGATCGACCCGCAGATATTTCCCCAGGTTTTCGCTGCTGACGTAGAGCCGACGCAAGCTCGCGTGCTGGCTACCGTACAAAAGCCTACGGGCTTCGGTTGTCTCGGTGAGAAGTCAGGGGCACCAGCATGGAAGAATTTGCCCTCGTGGTATCTCGTCTCGGACAACGATCAAACCATCAACCCTGACGCCGAGCGATGGATGGCACAGCGCATTAAGGCCACTACCAGTTCAATAGCATCCAGTCATGCCTCGCCTGTTGCACATCCGCGTGAGGTCGCCAATCTGATTATGACAGCAGCACAGGCTGTGGTAAACAAATAGCTAGTTCATTGACCTATTCAGTTGAAAGAATGGAGCTTGCCATTGAAGAAAGGTAAACTCCATTCTTTCAACTGAACTTAAATCGCCGCTGCCACTGCCGCCTGACGACGCAAGAACCATATCGCAACCGCAAGCAAAACAACGATACTACCAACGACATAGCCGACATCAAGTAGTGTGTCGCCCCACGTCGTGATGCCTAGCAAAGCATTTGTGGCTCCATCAGCGATGTAGTAGGTTGGCAATATCTTAGCAACCGGTAGGAACGGATTGTTGCCCAGGATTTGCGCGAAGAGTCCCACAAAGAAGACTGGCACAATAT
>CAXUGH010000158.1:0-11711 GCA_964250365.1 uncultured Ktedonobacteraceae bacterium | reverse complement strand
ACTGCACCGTTCCGGTTATTGCACCCAACTGCGAAGGTGGGAGAGGATTGAAACTTTGTCGGGGTTGATCTCTCGCAGCTGAAACAGAAGTTGCACCTACTTGTTAAGCTGAATGAGAATTGAAACATCAAAGATAAAGTCATTGAGGACGCTATTGAGCCGTTGCCCCGCCAGCGAAGGTGGGAGAGAATTGAAACAATCTGTTGTCAATGCACAACCACAGGTGGTCTGATGTTGCCCTCACCTGCGAAGCTGAGAGAGGATTGAAACGATGCAGAGGTGTGGCAAGCAACCGTGACCAGGGAGTTGCACCCGACTGAGCAGGTGGGAGAGGATTAAAATTCAGGACGTTGCCACCTACGCAACGCTCGATCAGAGGTTGCACCTAACTGCGAAGTTGGGTGAGGATTGAAACTTCTGGCGCGTTGTCCCTGGCTGGAATTCTGATAAGTTGCACCCAACGCAGCAGTTGGGTAAGGACTGAAACATGCACATGTATGGATAATGGGGTATACTCTGTGTTGCACCCAACTACTGAGTTAGGAGAGGATTGAAACATTGGTGGCTGGGGAATCATCAACGGCGTCATCTAGTTACACCCAACTCAACAGGAGGGTGAGGATTGAAACGGTGTAGTTGCCGACTAAGATATTGAATTCATCCAGTTGCACTCAGATCAGCAGTTAGATGAGGATTGAACCCGTGCATATGTGAAGCAACAAAAGGAGGCAGAACGTTGCCCTCGACTCAACAGGAGGGTGAGGATTGAAACAATTGTATCAAGTTGGTTACGTTCTAATCATTATCGTTGCACCTAAATCAGCAGGGGATAAGGATTGGAACCACATGAGATGTGTTCCTGGATCAATGACCGACCAGTTGCACCCAACTCAGCAGGGAATTGAGGGTTGAAACACGGCATGGCTCTTGCTCACCCGTGAAGAGGTAAGTAGTTGCACTCTGCCGAGCAGTTGGGTGAGGATTGAAACGACAACAAACTCCTGCTAGAGAAAGACCCCAGGTTGTCCCAACACAGCAGTTGGGCGAGGATTGAAATATGGGACCGGCAAGCACAGGAAAGACTCGCTTGGCGTTGCACCCAACACAGCAGTTGGGCGAGGATTGAAACCTAGTGATTGACGGCTTTGACCAAATACCGAACTCGTTGCACTCGACTGAGTAGTTGGGTGAGAATTGAAACAACATTAAGAACCTTAACAGCGATCTGCTGCCTGTAGTTGTACCCAATTCAGTGGTAGAGCGAGATTGAAAACATGGATGATAACGAGACCATGAAGGTTATCGAATGTTGCACTCAACTCAGCAATTGGGAAGGATTGAAACAAAATGCAGCAGACGAAGGTTGCCTTCGATACCTTAAAGTAGTTCTCGATTAAGCAGGAGAGAGGATTGAAACTACAACATCTAGCTTTTTCCTATAGACACGGAAAGTTGCACTCGACTCAGCAGTTGAGTGAGGGTTGAAACTGGCACTTTGGCGAGAGCCTTAAAAAGAGAATGGTGTACTTAGCTTCATCATTTGACCGAGACGAGATGCAGGCTTGGTGATCGTCGATGAAGTGGTTCACTTGAAAATGATTGGGCTAGAATATCTATGCAACCTCTATATTGGGAGTATTTTGACTGGTCTTGGTCAGGATGCCTAGCATTGAAAAACGCTTGGTTCGCTATACGCAACTGTACTTGCGCGTCGGCTTCGAGCATCAATTTCGATCATGACTCTCAATAGGAGAGACTCATTTCATTCTTGAAAACAAATAGCAACATATCGGCGTGAACTTGCAAAGTGGAAGTAATAGCAACTATCATACACGTCACGGACGGCAAATTCCGCTTCATCTAATGGACGCGGAATATTTATGAGAATGACAAAGTAAGGGAGAAGAGTATAAAACGTGTGTTACAATAGTAGATGTAAACTACTAAAAGGGTGCTAACGCTAAAAATAAGCGAAAATGATCAAGAAATTTGATGTGTGAGAGAAAGGAAACTATGATGGCAATAGGACAAGCTTACGCTGATACGCTTACCACATCTGAACAGCAAGCTCTTCAACAAGCTTGTGATTTGCTTATAGATGGTATCTTTAATGACATTTCAGAGGTACAAGAGAATAAAGATGTCGCTGATACAATGTTAGGTGCTTTCCTTCCTCCACGTTACATGACTAAATATACCCCACTTTTCTTGCGCCAGTTCTCGGTATGCGTTATTACTGTTGCTTGGAAACTCGCGCAAGCGCAACACATGCCTCTCTCTTCACTTGCTGAGGAGATTGCAGCTTGGGCAACTATTCGTGAGGCAAAGGCAATACTCGAAGAGGATGGAAAGATAGAGAACTCCTTTGATGCCTTTATAGACGTGTACTTTGAAGATACCGATTTTTTGTATCTCTTTGACAACGCTTATGACGGTATTGACGAGTTAGAAGTAGGTCAGATGCTGGGAATATCTTCACTAGCTTTTCATGATTGGTTTCTGCCATTTTCGGATGAACCTTCTCGCACAGCACATCCTTACGTACTTTAGGCTCTTTTTATCCTCACAATTTGTTAGTAAAAACGCGAAAATATGACTTTGGAGAGTTACTCATTGCGTGGACGAAACTTCGAGAGTATTTACCCAATCTTAATTTGTTATATTTCATTGATTGGTGAAGTAAGCTGTTTCCAACAAAAAGCTTTTGCGAAACTGAGAAATGAAGACCGGCAATAGACTATTTTTAAAGCGAGAAACTTATGACGTGAGACCTTGGATCATTGTCCAAGATAACCCCTTATAGTAGTAGCATACACCTCTGTTACCTGCCGCAGGCTTTCTATATCTATCCACTCGTCGGCTCCATGTACACCTCCACATTCCACACCGTAACCACATACCGTTGGTATTCCTCTCGTAACGAACATCCATCCATCACAAGCCGGACCTGCTCCCTCTACTTTCGGCATTGTTCCTGTTAGGGTATATGCAGCTGTTGCAAGCGTTTGTACAATCTTGGTTTGTGGAGGCGTCTCTACTGCTGGTATAGAAAGCAGGTCTTCGAGTATGTAGTCGGTAATAGACAATCTTTCGAGAGTTGTAACAATGATTCTCTTGACCTCCTTTATCGACAAACCTGGAAGAAGGCGAACGTCTCCATAAGCGTCACATGAATCAGGAACTATGTTGATTCCACTTCCACCTTGAATAAGCGTGGGGAAGGTCAAGACGGACTTTCGATTGGGAAAAGCTTCTGAAGGGGTTTCTGGCAAGTGTTGTTCTGAGAGTGCCTGCGCGAAACGTGCCGTGTCAAGGATTGCGTTGCGTCCAGCTTTGCCACGTTCGCTGTTTCCTTGCCCTGTATGCGCTGCCTCCCCTCGTATCTGAATGTGAAAACGGTACAGCCCTCGATGCCCAATGGCTACTTTTGTGTTTCCTGGCTCTCCGATGATAGCAGCACTTCCCTGTAATATGCCTTGTTCGAGAAGATATCGCGTTCCATAGGGTGAGCAAGCACCTGACTCTTCATCGACGACAAACGCGAGGATCACGTTTCCTGCGACCTCAATCCCTGCTTTCCGTAGTGCAGAGACGGCATAGATCATCGCGGCGATTTGTGCTTTTGCATCAGCCACTCCGACACCATACATTCTTCCATTCTCAATGTGCGCTTCCCAGGGATTACGGCTATACCCGCTTGGCTCGACGGTATCCATATGCGTTGTGAGAATAAGCGTTTTCTCAAGGTTTACTGTGCCAGGAAGACGACACACGACATTTGGACGTTGAGGTGTCACGCCGATGAGTTTCGCTTGAAAACCTAGGTTCTGTAATTCTTGGTATATCACATCGGCAACTTCTTGCTCTATAGGCATGTCTGGAGAGGAGGTTTGAGGAAGAAAGGGATTCGTGCTTTTCGCACGAACCAGTCGTTGCAGGAATGCAACTTCTTGCTCAAACTGTGAATGAACGGTCTCGGAGATTTCGGAACGTTTTTCCATTATGAACTGCTTCCGTGGTGGGAAGTTTCGACACGTAATTCACGCCGAAACTCGGTGATTGAGTGGGCAATCTCCTCTTGCTCTTGCCAGTCTCCCCATTCTTGCCCACGCTTGGAGAGTTTTTCAAAGGTTGCTCTCGTCGTCTTCCCAACGGAGCCAGGAGGCATGTACTGCATTGGTGTTCCTGGAAGAGGCATAAAGGTGTGACTATGTACACAGACTTTCGGGTTCATACGCGTTAAACGTTCCATCAGGTTCTTACTTAATGCTTCGTCGTTCGGTGTCTCTCCTGGTAGCCCTGCAATGAAATCGACGTAAATTTTCTTGAGTTTGCGGCAGTATTGTGTCAGGTATGAGACCGCACGTTCAACCGCGGCGACATCGTGTTCTCGGTGCATCGACTCTAACATACTCTCGCTCCCCGATTGAGCACCTATGGCAATGTATGCTGCGTCAGAATACTGATCAAGAAGCTGGGCGAGTTCGGGTGTAATGTGTTCGGGGCGCATCTCGCTTGGGAACTCTCCAAATTTGATTTTCGCGTTCCCCGCCACCTTGTGCATCGCAATCAAAGCCTCTTCTAAACGTGTGTAGTTGGGATGCACCCCATCGTCGGAAGCAAGCGCAAGTGCATTTGGCGTCGTAAAACGGATATCTTTGAAGCCGAAACTGACAAGTTGCTCAATGTGTTCTAAAATATTGTCTAAACTTCGATGTCGCATACGTGCTCCATGTAGGAATGGAGTCTGACAAAAACCGCATACATGAGGACATCCACGCCCGATTTCGATAGCACCCAGACGTCGATGGTGTATGCCAATGCTGGGATAGCGTGCATTGAGTTCAATCAGGGATGGTCGTCCGGTACGCACGACTCGTTTTTTTTCTTGCCCATTCTCCGCAAGGAATGCTAGCCCTTTGATATCCTGTACATCACGGCGTTCCTCCATCAGACGATGCAAAAACTCGGTAAATGAGTATTCACCTTCGCCTATAAACACCAGATCGAAGCCCATAGCCAGCGTCCCACCCGCATCGCCAGATGCATGAGGTCCTCCTGCGACGAAAAGCACCTGAGAGCGGACATCTGCCAACCCCTGTTGTAGTTGCTGTAGTAACATTGTTGTCGTTACAAGGGCAGAACTCATGAAACTGAAGACAACAACAACGGTACCAGATGGTCCCACTTCTTGAACTAAGCGTTCGATTTCTGCCTGACATTGTACTCCTGAGCGTGGATGGGGAAAAGCAAGTCGTACACGGAGTGTTGAGTCTTGTTCGATAGCGCCTGTCAATGCGTTGATACTGAAACGGTTCACATCGCTCGCTAGAAAAGCAACTGCAACGTTCACCTTCTCCTGCGTCGATGACGCATAAGCAGAATATGTACTCATAATTACTCTCCAAACGGCGATACAACTTTACGACGGTCCTGTTTTGTCGCAACGAGTCCTGCTGTCTCTGCATACCAGACGAGCCACGTCTCTGCTAAGCACAACGCTACAGGTTGTAGACGGTGACGAATGGCGGAATCCGTATCCTTGTGCATCTGTCGTAACAAGACCAGAAGGAACTCTCTATCAATGTGAAACAGATGCATCGCATGGTCCGCAACGGCACGACGAACATAGATATCAGGATCAACGGCAAGATCACTAATTACAGAGCGAGCAAGCGCACGGATAGGTAGTGATGCCTCTTTGAGACATTGTAGCAGGACAGGCAATGCTTTTGCGACAGTTCTTCGCACATTTTTGCGTGTAGCAGTGTGAAGTAGCTTTTGGTACATTTCTAATGTCTGCACAGGTCGGGATGGAAGCACACGCTCCAAATACCGTGCTGCGACTAACTGTATCTTATACTCAGGTGAGTGGAGTCCCTCTTCTAATGAAAGAAGCATTGTGTCGGGAGCGCATTGAAGATTATGAAGTGCAAGGGAGAACTGAAGCATCTCTCGCTCGACACCTTCCCAGTTCATCAGAAGTTGCCGTTGCAAATGAGCAATTTCTGCCATGTTCTGTTGTACATTACCATCATCATGAGCTAACTCTTCTACGCTTGCACTTTGCTCAACAGCCTGCTTTGCTAGACTTTGGATATCACTACATGCTTCGATGGTCGCAAGTGCCACATAGATGTCATCATCTGCTCTCGGATGTAACAGTCGAATGATTGTTGGCAACGATTGACGGTTAGCTTCAAAGAGAGCGGATAATGCCTCGATAACGCGACGACGAATATCCACACCACGTACATCGTCACGATCCAGTCGGAGTGCCTCCATTAAATGCTCTGCCCCATTCACATCGAGCCGACAGAGGCCGGAAAGTGCTTCGGCGATACGGCGACGAATTTCCCAAGGCGCACCTTCGCTCAGCATCTCAAACATTTGCACAATGAGTTGTGGCTGATAGTATCCGGCGGACATTTCTCCAGCAAGAATATTTCCAGTCATGTGATCGATAGCTGAAAGCATATCCTCTACAGCCTGTGGTAGCTGAGTAATTCCTGCTTCTCCTGTTGTATTTTCACTTGTAGACTCTTCGTTCAAATTCCCCACAAGTTCAGCGATGAAATCGAGGTAGGGCTGATGGTGGAGTATGGTGGTTTGAGTGTCAGTAAGGGCGAGGGACTCGATACGATCAAGAGTAAGGACGCTTGTTCCTCCACTCAAGAGATACTTATATCGAGCATACCCAAGTAACTGTCGTACCTCATCCCCAAAAGATGCCTGTAGTGCATCTGGAATTTCTCGGGTCAAACGGTAGAGTTGCTGAGAAAGTTTCGTCGCCTGATCTGGTTCTCTTGTAAGAACTGGAACAGTATTTTCGGTTTGTACCTGCTCTGCTGATTGTTGTAAAAGAGCTAATGGAGGTGCGAAGCCTGCCGCGCTCAATAATTCACCTGTCTGTTCACCTGAAAGGTGTAAAACCTGGGTCAACTTGTATACAACTTGATCGCTAGGGTTGCGATCACCTGCTAACAGACGCTGAAGATAGTTGTAGCTAATATGAGCATTTGTTGCAATATGCGTCTGTTTCATCCCTGCTGTTGTAATATAGCTTCCCAATAAATGGGCGAACTTCTTCATCGTCCTTTTTCCTGTCTATGAAAATAGTGACTATCACAACACACGTTGCTTGCAATCTCAATAAAAAGAATAGCATATTCATTCAATTTTTGTCAATAAATATGTTGACGAATTTGTAACGGTTTTTATTGACATTATGGAGGTGTTCCAAGTATTCTTCTAAAGGGAAGAAAGTCTTCTCTTGTAGAAAATTGTAGGAGCTTTGAACGATAGCTCAAGTACAGGAAGGAAGGTGAGTAATGATGAAAAAACATGAAACGCCCAGATATTTCATCTAAGCGTTTCGGGAACCTACACGACGTTCTGCATTGTGCCTTTGAAACCGAAACAATGCGAGAACAATGGAAACCCATCTTTACGCTGATTATTACTCAGCCAGGACAGGGAAGGTCAATGCGTAGTATTGCATTACTGCTTTTCCCTGTCAAAGCAGAAAGGCGATACGATGTTCGACCAAACATCACAGAAGAAAGATGCACTTTTATCCACGCAACAAGGGAGCGAAATATTATCCTCCTCTATCGGTTCATACTCCTTCTTGCATATGCCAGGTAAACCATTTTGTTCGAGTGATCGTTGCTCATATCACCAAAATCAAGAACAGATAGCGATTCTGCTAGAAGCTGTGAAGAATGGGGAAATGACACTGCGTGAAGCAGCGAACGTTGCTGATGGCAAAACACTGTAGGAAACCATGAATATTCCCTCTTTAAGACGGGATAGATCACGTTGTAGAAAAGGAAACACGTATGACTTTGGATCAAGATGGCCCTCAGCAAGAAGGTACTGAGAATGAGTCGGGCAATCATCATATGAACTGGATACCTCTCGATGCTCTTGTTGAACAATGGGCGACATTTGGCGGAACATTCTTTAGTTATCCAGCACTGATGGCAACATCGGCTGTCTTTTCAGCATTTTCCTGTGAGACCAGTGCTCTACAACTCTATAATGACGCTTGTAACGCTGAGGTTCGCAACGCTGAAATCACAGTACGTGCATTGCTTGAGCAGGTAATAGACGATCTTCAAGAGGCTTCGTCGCGATGGATGAGTACCCTCTATTGGTTGGAACGGTTTGCGAGCGGGGAACAACATGCAACGTTCAGCCGTGACACCATTCGCACACTCTTTTCCCAGGCTACAGAGCAACTTGCGCGGCTGGGCGGTTTACAGCAGCAAGTGTATCAAGCATGTTCTCTGTTTTACCAACAACACGGAATGCTTGTCGATGTAAAGGAAGAGGAGGAGCAGGAATGATTGAACGTTCTAATCAACCTGTGATACCTCAGCGTCCTCTTGTACGAGAGAAGCAAGAACAGGACTTTCTCTCTCAGAAGAACGTTTCACTATTCTGGCCTGATAGAGAGGCACATAGGCACATATGGGAGGCGTTTGGACAAGATATAGTGCAGATAGGCGATAGCTATGCAAAGATTTCTATCGAACGTGCATTGTACTACGAGGAGCAGGCGTGTGAGCGCTACCAGTCCGCCTGTCAGTATTATCAGCGCAAGTTGTATTGTACTGCGGCTACATGGCTGGCAAAAACAATCTGTTCGATAGCACGCGCTCTTCGCAGATGGGGATATACTGCGATTTGGCTTAGGCATATTCGTAGTACTGAGGATGTGCCATTGTCCTCATGCAACGCCATTTCTCGTATATTGCTCGAAGTATCACAACAGCAGCAATGGTTGTGTACGGTCCTCCACCATCTTCAGCGATCATACCTTGCGTACTGCTTTCACTACGCTCTGGTGCCTTCTCTCTTTGAAGACGAGCGAGAGGAGCAGAGTCAGTGATGGAAAGAACTCGATACCAAACATCGCAAAGGGATGTTACAGCAGAAGATACGCTCCAAGAAGAACGCTTAACCGTTGAATACGATGTCTCTGCAGAGGATGACGACACGCTCTACTCCACTCGCATGCGAAGAAGCGCACGACATCGGACGACGACCGATGCTTTGCAGGACGCGTCTGTTCAGCATCCATCTCGTGTTACACAACGTCGTCAAAATATGTACCCCGAAGCTCGCCAATCCCAACGTTCTCGTCAACAGCGACAATCAGCAACACCCCAAGAAACTTCGGATGCAATACGTGGTCGCCGTTTTCGCTGGGGACTCGCCTTTGGTGTAGGTATGGTCATAACGCTTGTATTATGGATACTCGGCAGTATGGTTCTGACATGGTGGCACGTCAAACAAGACGACCTCACCTACGGACGACCTCGTACCTTTCAGACCGATATAATGGTCGGGCATAACGACGCTCATATGCCAAGTCATTTTCTTGCCATCAACTTGCACAGGCATATTGAAGTGATCGAATGTCCGAGCAGCGACTGTTCTAAGGCAATAGTCTATACAGGTCCTGTCCTCATTGGTGAAGGGCAAGACCTCGCACCTGTAACTTTGGAGTTCAAAGATGTCAACGGAGACGGCAAACTCGATATGTTAGTCCATGTGCAAGGTCAAACCTTTGTGTTTCTCAACGATGCAGGACGATTTCGCTTGGTTCGTTTAGGAGATCATGTAACGCTGTAAGTGTTTTCAGAAAGGGCGGCAGTTTTTGTCGTCCCTTTCTAACAAAGGCAATTTTCACATAGCAGAAAAAAGTCAATTGCTACAATTTTCTAGTAAAAACCTAGGAGAAGCGAAGAAAGCCACTTGGGAAGAACATCAAACGCCTATATTTACTATAGATAGATAAATTAGGCTAATTTGTATCAATAGTTTACTTCTGCTACAATGAAGGTCAAGAAGTCAAGGTCTTTTTAGAGGCAGGAGTGATGAACAATGTCGGAAAAGCAACAAGAAGATATCCAGCCAGGAGAAGGTCTTTCATCAGATGAAACTGCATTCTGTAGTTTGATTGCACGCATTCTGATGAGGTGTCTCAAAGAAAACAATCCAGAGGTTCTCAAGCAATTATCATTGCTCCATCAGGAGCAACAGCATACAGGAGAAAGTGATGTTTCCGCAGCCTAATTCCATGGAGTCAAATAGCGGTGTGATCGTGATTGGCTATGTCCGCCGTTCCAGCGAAATGCAAAAGGACAATTATAGTATTGACGCACAGAAACGTGCCATTCGAGATGCCGCCAAGTTACGCGGTTTGCCAGAACCCATCTTTTTTGAGGATGACGAGCGAAGCGCACGCGGAGAGCAAATCGCGTATCGTCCTGACTTCAAACGGCTTCTTGAGTATATCCAAGCCAATCCAGGCAAAGTCATGGTCTTCGTTCACACGCTCGACCGCTGGTCACGAAACGTAATGGTCACATTACAGAGTTTTCGTATTCTCTCACAATCACGTACCGCATTTGTTTCATTATCCGAACACATTGACTATAGTACACCAGAGGGAATGTTACAACTGACTATTCTTGCCGCATTTGCTGCTTACTTCTCCGACATGTTGGCAAAGCACACCAGCAAGGGAAAGAGTGAACGCGTTGCACAGGGTCTCTATAATGGTGACATTCCCTTTGGGTACCGTTCGACAGGACCAAAATCACCACCTGAGTTTGATCCCGACGAGTATCCTGGCTTGCGTCTGCTAGGCGAATTGCGTATGAAAGGAGTGGAGGCTGATAAAATAGCAGATGCGTTGAATGAGGCAGGATATCGTACTGGCAGTAAGCGGTTTGGTGCGAGGCTCTTTAACAAAGATACTGTGACAGCCATGCTTCGCAATGATTTTTATGCCGCGTTTACTCCGGGAGATGATCGGGGAACCGTGAAGTATAAAGAGCAACGATTTCGCGGCTTGCATCCAGCAGCATTTAGCTATGATGAGTGGCAAAAGATACGCTCAATGACCCAATCCATGCATCACGCGAGTACTCGTACCGAAACGGTCAAACATGTCTATCAATTCGCGGGCTATATTTCTTGCATTCATTGCGGGTTGAAGTTGCGTTGTGATACGGGGAACACGCCTGATAATCGTCGGCTGTACTATCGTGATGCGGCAAAAGCACGCCGTATTCCCTGTCCCGCAGGTGGCAACTTAATGATTCGGATTGACTTAGTGGACGATCAGTTTGGCGAATTCCTCAAGGGTCTGGTCTTACCTGAGAATTGGCGTGAGATTATTCGGCGAGGGATGGTCGATGAAGCACTCAAGGCCGGAGTCACGCCCGAAAACGTGGAGCGTGAGAAGGAGCGGCTCAAGTTGAAGAAGTCACGTACAATCAAGCTGTATAGAGAAGGCTACATTGAAGAGGAGGAGTTTCAAGGGGAGATGGCAGCAGCCGAACTCGCGCTCAAGCAATTAGATGCACCAGAGGTCAATGGCATTACCTATGATGAAGTGGTTGAGGCCGGTGAGCATCTTCCAGGTATGGCGGCATTATGGGATGTGGCATCAGTCGAAGAAAGGTATGAGATGGTCACGATTATCTTAGAGCCGGGAGGCTTGTACTACGATTTAGAAAACAGGCTGATAGCCGCAATAAAACCCCGTCCTGCATTCATTCCTGTCTTACGAATGCTCAACGGGGTGATGGAATTTGACGAGACCAGAGGTCTGCTTGTGACAGAACACTGGTGCGACCGGAATCGACGGGATTCGAACCCGCGATCTTCTGCGTGACAGGCAGACATGTTAG
>CAXUGH010000157.1:0-11752 GCA_964250365.1 uncultured Ktedonobacteraceae bacterium | reverse complement strand
TGTGGCGTCGAACAGAGCCTGCAAATACGTCTCTTTATTCAATGGAGTGATAGCAGAGGGAGACTGCTCTACCTCATCGGTTTGCTCTGCCACCACCACATCTTCTACCTGTTTTGATATCCTTTTCCGCAAGTGCTTCCTCTATTTTCCACTGAACTTGTAGCCTTTGCCGCGCACCGAAAGAATATGCTGCGGCTTATAAGGATCGTTCTCAATTTTCACACGTAGACGACGAATGTAGACATCGACGATGTTGCTATTGTTTTCATCATCGTGCCAGATTTCCGAGAGCAGCGCGTCACGGCTAACCACATGTCCGACGCTGCTCATTAAAGTACGTAACACCTGCATCTCGGTGCGTGTAAGCAGCTTTGGCTCTTGACCGTTCACAGAGACTTTGGAGTCGGCGGGGAAGAGTTCGATTGGTCCACCACGTAGACTGTCGTTGCCAACTCTGTCTCTATTTTTGACGCGTCGCATTACAGCATGCACGCGTGCCACCAGTTCTTCGTGAATAAACGGCTTGCACACATAGTCATCTGCCCCTATTTTGAAGCCTTCCAGCTTGGACTCAATGGCATCCTGAGCCGTCATGAAGATAAGCGGCGTGTTATAGCCATCTTTGCGTAATTGCTGTGAAAACTCAAAGCCACTCAAATAAGGCATCTTAACATCGAGCAACAGCAAATCAGGTTCGCGCTTCTGAATCATCTGCAATGCTCCACGCGGATTATCTGCCGTCTCGACCTCGTAGCCTTCTTTATCCAGCACGAACTTCACCAGCATATTAGCAAAAGGATCGTCGTCAACGACGAGAATATACATAGGTCTTCCCCTCTTCCTTCCCTAGTTGTCGATGCCGCTTCCTATCCACCCACATCCAGTTTGCCTGTCATCGTCTCTATTGCAAGGATACATAGTAGGCCAAAACTCATGAGTTTCCATCCCTAACGGGCACTCCACCCCATTTAGACTATGTCTACTTTTACAATGCTAGTTTCTGAGCTTCAATAATAGAATGGTATAAGAATTACAGTCTACACGTTGGAGGCAAAAACGTCTACTGTAGTCTTTACTTTTTATACGGATTTTTGCAACACTCTATGTATGCACTCTTATAGTACTGGTCGTCTTATGCTTTTGTCAAGTTTTGACCGTAGAGACCGTACTTTTTCCAGGTAAATCATAAGAATAGCGACATCGGCGGGCGTGACACCTTCTACTCGCGCCGCCTGTCCCACCGTGCGTGGTTGTGTGCGAGCCAGCTTCTGGCGAGCTTCCGTGCGTAGATGCGGAATGTCCTGGTAGCTGAGTGTGTCGGGGATACGCATCTCTTCGAGCCGTTGAGTACGATGTACCATCTGCTCTTGTTTGCGTACATAGTTTTCGTATTTTACCTGTAGCTCGACCTCTTCCGCCGTCTGCTCCTCCAACTCTGGCAAGCGTTGCTCTCTCTGTTCGGGAGTTGTTTCTCGTAACTCTGCGGTACGTCGCGCCAACCGCGCTACTTGCTGATAGCGAACCTCTGGTCGTCGCAGTAGATCGCGTGCGCTCATCAATTGGCCTAGAGGAGCGATACCAGCCTCTTGCGCCTCGACCTCAGTTGTACGTGCGGAGGTAAAGATAGTTGTTTCAAGCTGTTCCAGCGTCTGCTGAATGATCGCACGTTTCTCTAATACGCGCCCATACCGCTCGTCGTCAATAAGCCCCAGACGATAGGCGTGGTCGCTCAGTCGCAAGTCGGCACTATCTGGACGCAGCAAGAGACGATGTTCCGCACGCGATGTATGTAGGCGATATGGTTCGCTGAGTGGACGGGTTACGAGGTCGTCAATCAGCACGCCAATGTAGGCTTCGTGGCGTCCCAGCACAAACGCCTCTTCGTGACGAGCAGCAAGAGCGGCATTGATGCCAGCCATGATACCCTGCGCCGCCGCCTCTTCATAGCCGGAGGTGCCGTTAATCTGTCCCGCGAGAAAGAGACCCGCGACTGGCTTGGTTTCGAGCGTTGTCAGAAGTTGCTCCGGCGGTACATAGTCGTACTCAACCGCGTAGCCCACGCGCATCATCTCTGCATGTGCAAGCGCGGGAATGCTACGTAGCATAGCAAGCTGTACGTCTTCGGGCAAGCTCGTATTCATGCCCTGCACGTATACCTCGCTGGTGCGCCAACCCTCCGGCTCCAGGAATATCTGGTGTGTGGCCTTGTCCGCGAAACGCACAATCTTATCCTCGATAGATGGACAGTAGCGTGGTCCGATGCCCTCAATAATACCTGTATAGAGAGGCGAGCGATGCAGGTTATCGCGTATAATCTGGTGCGTCTGCTCCGTAGTGCGTACAAGATAGCAGGGGAGTTGTGGTCGCCAGCCGTGCATATCCTCGTCTGTCGTCGGGTAGACAGGACTTGGGCGGCTTCCTGGCAACTGTACATCCTCTCGTGCCGAAACATCATACGAGAAGTAGTGCGGAGTGCGACTGCCGGGCTGCATCTCGGTCTTGCTAAAATCAATGGTACGGGCGTCAATGCGCGGTGGCGTCCCAGTTTTGAAGCGTCGCACCTCAAGCCCCAATGCCTTTAACGAGTCGGAGATACCGAGGGCTGGACCTTCACCAGCCCTACCACCGGCCTGTGTCTTATCGCCAACCACCAGCCGACCATTGATAAAGGTGCCGGTGGTGAGAATAACTGCATTGGCCTCGTATTGCCAGCCATTG
The DNA here is from genome assembly GCA_964250365.1 of uncultured Ktedonobacteraceae bacterium. Lineage (GTDB taxonomy): Bacteria > Chloroflexota > Ktedonobacteria > Ktedonobacterales > Ktedonobacteraceae > JBBQVS01. The sequence continues at coordinate 9,034 of CAXUGH010000157.1, read as the reverse complement.
TTTGCGACAACGCCGATGATCTCATAACGCCCATCCTCGCGTCTGTGGCTCAGTAGGCGCGAGATATTGACCTGCTTTACCTCTAAGTTCTCCTGGCTCTCTAGCACAAACTTCATCGCCAGTCGGTACGCCTGCTTGTCGCATTGTGCGCGTAGAGCCTGCACCGCTGGTCCCTTGCTTGTATTCAACAGGCGAATTTGGATAAAGGTGCGGTCTGTGTTGCGCCCAATCTCGCCGCCGAGGGCGTCGATCTCTTTGATCAAATGACCCTTTGCCGGTCCGCCCATCGACGGATTGCATGGCATAAGCGCGATACTATCCAGATTCATCGTAAGCAGCAGCGTTTTCCGCCCCATACGTGCGCTCGCTAACGCGGCCTCACAGCCCGCGTGTCCCGCGCCTACAACGATCACCTCATATGTTCCCTGTGCTTGTTGGAGAGTAGTATCTGCGTTATCCATATCTGCCTTTGTATCGTACCTGTATAAAGTTTGAGTTGCATTTCTTGCCTAGTCTATTATGACGCAGATACCTCTCATCGTCAATATATATAAGGATTTTTTCCTTTTATGTCCGGTTTTGGGAGAGTTTTTATTGACGTTGTTCGTTGCTATCTGTATGATAAAGAATGAAATATTTCCACATTTGTATGTTGTAAGATTAAGCCATTCGTGTATAATGTACTGCTAAAAATACACGAAATGCATTGATTGTTTGACTAGATGAGAATACTGAGTAAACAGATGTCAGCTATTACACGATGGCGAGAGTTTTTGGGTAAGTATATTCGCGATATTCAAGAGCGTCAGCGTATCGCTAACGAGTTGAATGTTACTATGGTGACGCTTGTACGCTGGGCTAATGGAACATCAAGTCCGCGTCCGCAGAATCTTCGTCATCTTCTGCGTACTCTACCTCAACACCGCACACAACTCCTTACGTTGATAGGCGAGGAGTATCCCGATCTCGTGCCCATGCTAAGTGACGACCAGGAGAAGGACGCATCACAAGAGATTCCAGGAGAGCTATACGTAAACGTAATGCATGCATATGCGACGTTGCCGCAGACGTTGCGCTTCTGGGGATTAAGCAATCTGATTCTTCTGCAAGCATTGGGTCAGCTCGATCCTAACCAACTTGGCTTAGCTGTTTCGTTGGTGCAATGTATGCCGCCGTCACCGCAGGGAATCGTTCGTAGCTTGCGCGAACGCGTAGGGTATGGTACGCCTCCCTGGGCGATCAACCTGGAGCAAGATGCGATTTTTCTAGGGCGCGAGTCGATGGCAGGCTTTGCGGCGATGAATGGGCGTTCGCTGATACGTCAGCATCAAGACGAACACGAGGGCTTTTATCCCGCACATTGGAGGAATTGGGAGGTGAGTGCGGCTGCATACCCTATATTGCGTTCAGGTACTATAGCAGCTAGCCTTGTTGTTTCCAGTACGCAGCCAGATTATTTTGTACCGTTTCGTACTCGACTGATCGAGCAATATAGCGAATTGCTCTCTCTTGTATTCGAGCAGAAGCATTTCTATGCTCTTGATAAAGTAATGTTGCGCGACATGCCCAGGGATACGCAACAAAGGGAGTATCTTGCAACACTTCATAAACGAGCAGTAAGAATTATGAACGATGCTATGAAGCGCAATGAAATGATGACAATGGATGTGGCAACGGAGCTTGCTTGGCAAGAGTTAGAAGAGTTATTTTTAGATATGTAGATGTATGCGTTATACTATGAACAGAGATGTAAAAAAGCGTTCAGGCAAGTGTAAAGGGAAATAGCTTTATGACTGCAGAGACGAATAAAGAAGAGAATACGTATCCGATAGACCCCGAAAACGCTGCTGAGATGGCACGTTTGTTGAGCCAAGACATGTTGATAACAAAGGGTATGAAAGGTCCATTGACCGACCAGACGAATACTGCGCTATTTTCCGATGTACTGGACCTCGCATGTGGTCCTGGTGGTTGGGTATTGGATGTTGCACGCCTCTTACCCGAAGCACAGATAACTGGTGTTGACATCAGTGTACTCATGGTCAACTACGGACGCGCTACCGCAAAGGCGCGTGGCTTGCATAATGCTCATTTCATAACGGCGAACATCAAGGAGCCGTTTCCCTTCGCCGACAATACGTTTGATCTTGTCAACGCTCGTTACCTTGTAGGTGTATTGACTCCGGGTGAGTGGCCTGCAATGTTGCGTGAGGCATTGCGTGTGTGTAGGCCAGGAGGAGTTATTCGCTTCACCGAGACCGAGATGCCCATCACAAATAGCCTCGGTACCGAGAAAATGACGCAGATATTGCTGAATGCCTTCACCGTCACAGGTCGTAATTTCAGTCCGACTGCCCGCAACTTTGGCATTACAACCATGCTCCCCCGCTTACTAAGAAACGCTGGTTGCGTTGACGTGAGTCATGCCTCCTATAGCCTGGACTTCTCGGCAGGTGCTGAGGCACATGATGGCTTCTACCAGGACTATATGGTAACGTTTCAACTGGGAAAAGACTTCATTGTCAAACTCGACCTCGCAACAGCCGAGCAATACGAAGAAATCTATCAGCAAATGCTGAGTGAAATGCTCTCCGAAGACTTCTGTGGCATGAACTACAACCTCACTGCATGGGGGCACAAACCAAAAGAGTAGGTATAGAGAAACGCTGCAAAAAGTAGTTGACGAACCAGTGGTGACATGATACTATCATGTCACCACACAGCATACACGGGGCGGTGGTGAAATGGTAGACACGAGGGACTTAAAATCCCTTGGCTGAAAGGCCGTGAGGGTTCGAGTCCCTCTCGCCCCATCCACTTATAGACATAGAAACTCATCCCTTTTTCGGAGTTACTTCCTCAAGTAAGCAGCGAATATTGCCTCTCTCAATTTATTGGATGGAATCAGATAAGCATTAAATGCCTGAAGATTTTCCCTATTCAGGTGAAGTTGCCCCTCTCCAACGTTTCCTCTGTGTTGCCCAGGAGAGTAGTATCTATTTTGAGCAACTTCATTTGAAGACAATACCCAATATCTTATCAGATCTCTCCATACCCCTATCCATACAAAAACATCGCAGTATCTGGGTTTAATCTGTTGGAAATTCATGTCAAAAGGTTTATCCTCTTGTTGTCCTAACGCTTTTATATATAAAGGCTCTTTGCTATCAAAATCAACTGCACGAGAAGCTTTAACTTCAATCGTCAAAAACTTCTTATTATCTACAGGCAAGAGAAAATCATATTGCCCTTCATAATTGGGATCAATTTTCTTGGTTGGTTTAACCAAATCAGGAACAAGCTCTTTCAAATGTCCTTGTGCCCATAATTCTCCAAACCCTCTCGGCGCACTAATCTCAAAAATATGTAAGTACATGTTTCTTGCGATGTACTCATCTCTCAATAGGTAATAATCATCTAGGCTCAGTTTTTCTAATCCCAGTAAGGTAGAAATAATAAATTCGTATTCATTAAATGGATAAACAGACATTAAATTGTCTAGCTTAAACCTCAGCCTACTTTCCTCTTCGTCAGAAAGTTGCGAAATCAGTGCATTTAGCTGTTCCTTGAGTATTTGCATAATTACTAATCCTTTACAGATGATTTTATGTACTCAGCCTCTTTTGGGTTGATGTCAAAGACGAAAAATATTATATCATTTAACTCAACTTGAACAATTGCCCGTTCCACTTCACTTACCTCTCGCTGAATGAGCTTATTAGTTCTTTGTATTATCTGGTCGGTTATTGCAGCATCAATGAGAGGAAATGGCAGCTTCTCTAAATCGCCTCGTAAAACTTTGATAGTATTAAATTTTTTCTTATATAAATATTGAAATAAGGCCGAATTCAGTAGAGCTAGTGCCAATTTAATTGGATAATTTTCAAATTGAGGAATGAGTACGTTGGCACTATTCAGAGTGAGCATTTGTTGTTCATCGTATGCAAAGACGAGACTACTTGATATGAACTTATAAATGAGCTTTTCCTTCACTCTGTATTTCCATTTGGGGGCTGTTTGTTGAAACTTGGATGGTTCAAATGTAAGAAAGGATGACGGCTCATCGAAGTAATACTGTTTAATGTCTGAGCCTTTGAGTATCCCTTCGTTACTTGCCTCTTTCTCTTGTGACAAGTACAGTCTATTGTTTCCTGTGACTATACCAAGTGCCCAATCCGCATTATTTGCAAGCGTTATATGTTCTCTTTCGTAAATCTTAGCAATAATATCGCTATCTTCATTCGCAATTTCCGTGTCAAAAGTGTAAAAAGTGTTGGCTCTAAAGCGAGATTGACTTACTTGATATTGCTGTCCTGACTTATTGCTGATTGTCATTGAATTGTTGTCATCGACTTTCTTTGCCAAAGAGAGAAGAATAGCAGGGGAAAGAACTCTTGTAAAAATATTACCAAGGTGTCTTATGCTAAGAATTGTATTGGTGTCTAGTATTCGTTTTCTAATATCGCTGTGTTGTCTTATTTTTATCATCGCTTCTGGCAGTACAAAGGACAGTTTCCCATCAGGTTTAAGTAGCTCCACCCCCTTTGCAAGAAAATAGGAAAAAGCCTCTTTTGATGCGATTGAAGGATAAAGAAGAGTAAGTTCAGAAATATCCTCTTGAGAAAAATGAAAGCCCCACGGCGGATTTGTGACGACAATATCAAACTTATTACTCGCTTCAACATATAGCGTGTTCTGGCAATAGATATTAGGGAAGAAATTACTGTTTGGGAAAGCAAGTAAGAGATTAACTCTAGCTATATGAACAGCCAATTTATCAAGGTCATATCCCCAAATATTTGAAGGGTTTGACATATATTTTGAAAATGAAAGCAAAAATTGACCTGTTCCACAGCATGGGTCAACTATGAGCGTTTGCTCAGTTAATGCGCCTTTGTGCTGATCGACGATTAAATCGACTACTTTTGTTGGTGTGTAGTAAGAGCCGCTTAGAGCTTTCTCGCCTTCGCTCAATAAAGACTGATAAACCACTCCTAACAAATCATCAAGAAAAATTAGTGAGGTAGAAAGTATGTCTGTATACATATCGAGACAGATATTGCCATAATCAGACGCCCAATTTTCGATCACTCTTTTGACATTATCATTCTTGAATCTAAGGTCTTTAATGTCTGTACATTTGCTAAGTTCGCTATTCAGAATTAAGCCCTTTGCTTTGAGAAGATTGAGTGACAAGAGAAGTAAGATGGTATGCTTATCTAGCTTGTGTTGATTGATGACCGAAAGAAATTCCTCAAGCTTTTCATAGGCTACCTTACTCGGTACGTGTTCTCTAGGAATAAAATTTGCTTTTGCATGTCTTTTATTAGCCCTAGTGCTTAATCTATCTATCTCACCGTTAGATAGCCTATCTTTAAATGCTTGAATCTCACTATTTGAAAACTGGGTTTTGTTCGCCCCATCTGTACCTGGACTAATATAGTGAGCTTTAACCCAATTGTGTAGAGTAGCAACAGATATTCCAAGTATTTCACTGGCTTCCCGATAACTAAGAAAACTATCTAATTGACCCTCGAATAAACCTAGTTGTTTCATTGCTTGTATCTCCACACAATTTTATTCATCTCTATAGTATATCAAGTAGCGAAGGGAAAAAACGAGAATAATAGGACTTACTGATAACCACTAATCTTTGTTATACTATGCATAACTTCTAACTCGGAGGCGCACATGACATATACCCTGCATCATGCCGATTGTCTTGAATGGCTCGATGCACAACCTGAAAACAGCTTTGAGGCAATCATCACCGATCCCCCTTACGGGCTAAAAGAATATTCCATAGACGCGCAAGCAAGACTACGCAATGGCAATCGTGGCGGCATATGGCGTATCCCTCCTACGTTAAATGGAACTACTCGCGCTCCCTTGCCTCGGTTTACTGTTCTCGATGAAGACGATTTGAAGAGCCTCTATCAATTCTTTTTTGTTTGGGGAACTAAAGCCTTACGTGTGGTCGTGCCAGGAGCGCACATGTTCATCGCCACAAACACATTTCTCTCTCACATTCTCTGTGCCGCTTTGACTGATAGCGGCTGGGAGAGGCGCGGAGAGGTTGCTCGTCTCGTACAAACTCTACGTGGTGGTGACAGACCGAAAAATGCAGAGGAAGAGTTTACCTATGTCACCGTCATGCCCCGTTCCGCGTGGGAGCCGTGGGAACTATTTCGCAAGCCGCTCGAAGGGCGTGTCCAGGACAATCTGAGAAGATGGAAAACGGGTGGCCTCCGTCGTGACTCAGCCGAACGCCCATTTACCGATATCGTACCAAGCGAACGTACTCCACAGGAAGAACGCAAAATCGCCAATCACCCCTCCCTCAAACCCCAACGCTTCATGCGCTATATCGTCCGTGCTGCCCTACCACTAGGAGAAGGCACAATCTTAGACCCCTTCATGGGCGGCGGTTCAACGATAGCCGCTGCAGAATACATCGGCTATACTGGCGTAGGCGTAGAGATTGATGAAAGCTACTATAATCTCGCGGGAAATGCTATCCCTGTGCTGGCTAGTCTTTATAGAGAAGTAGGTACATCGTTAGAAATGGATTTGGCTAACGCTATAGGTCAAGAAGTTCCTACCACGACTATAGCACCGCTGATACCTCTCTCTCAAGGACAACTTTTCTAGCTGTTTATCCTTGCGCTTTAGGTGGGAAAATAATCTTTTTCAAGGCAGGAGTCAAGTAGTTCGGGTCTACGTATACAGAATTTCTACGTAGTTTATTAGTAGCGTCCGCAATAGTTACTGCGGTTCGCGTTCGGCTGCTCTCTTGGGCACGCTCATGTACTACCCAGTCCTCCGTCTTTAATTGTGCAACTTCGACTTGTACGATGTACGTTTGGCCTTCTACTATCTGGTAAATAACAATCATAAACCATCCACGTCCTGGGTTATGACTTTCACCTCCCTTCGCAATCTGATTCGATGCTTTCATCTCAAATCCCCAGTCAGGATGGCTACCACTCAAATTAGGATTGAAGAGGTCTGGATGATCTGTATCTTTATTTTGCACAAAATCAGATGCTTGCGCTATGGCTTTGGTAACTATGTTTGAAACTGCTCCGCTGTATATGTTGTATTGAATGTCTCCTTGCTCTGGGTCTAGCCCAATCTGGCTTAATGTGACATGTGCTTGATTGAGTGCTTTCTCCAACTGATTATGTGTAAGCCCCCTGGGTAGTGAGATATTTCGATTGATATATTCAGGCTTAACGGTTGGAATAACCTTTCTTATAACACCGCTACTAAGTTCTTCAGCCTCGACAACGAGAGTTCCTAATTTCTGTCCAAGCACACTAGCGATTCTGCTGAGTGTATCTATAGTTACGTTAGCCTCGCCTCTCTCAATTTCTCCTACTCTCGTTCGATCTACTTCTGCATCCAGTGCTAGCTTCTCTTGTGAAATACTCCGAGCATTACGCAACTGAAAAATTATTTTCCCAAGAGCTTGTTTGAAGGCTTCGTTTTCCATCGTTGCTCCTACGTCCAATGACAATCTTAGAAAGCAACGATAGAAGAATTTATCCATCACATCTACGGAATATATCCATCAATTTATTGCATTTAACGCAAATTTAGAAAGGCTAAGAATTGGCTCTTGAAGAGATGTTTGAGGAAATGAGGCAATCATAGGTAGATTCTTGCATCCTAAAAAAGAACAGTAGAAAAATCAATGCACATGTTGTGAGGAATTTTATGTCTGATATTTCTGAAAAGCAGTCCCAAATTTACCAGGGTAACTGCTTAGATATTTTACCCACACTAGAGCCTAATTCTGTTGATTTGATTGTTACATCACCACCCTACGCGGATCAACGCAAGAATACATATGGAGGCATACATCCAGATAAGTATGTTGAGTGGTTCCTTCCTATTGCGGCTGAACTCAAGCAAGTACTCAAGGAAGAAGGCTCATTCGTTCTCAACATTAAAGAGCGCGAGATGAATGGCGAGCGGCATACGTATGTGCTTGAACTTATTCTTGCCTTACGGAAACAGGGCTGGCTTTGGACTGAGGAATATGTTTGGCACAAACGAAATAGCTATCCTGGTAAGTGGCCTAACCGCTTTCGTGATGGCTGGGAACACTGTCTCCATTTCACAAAGAATAAACATTTTGCAATGTATCAGGATGCGGTGCGTGTTCCTATGGGAAATTGGAGTCAAACTAGATTGCGAAATCTCAGCGAAACAGATAAAACACGCGACAATTCTCGTGTGCAAAGCGGCTTTGGCAAGAAAATCGAAAACTGGGTAGGACGTGAGCTAGCGTACCCTGATAACGTTCTGCATCTTGCCACAGAATGTAGCAATCGTGGGCATAGTGCCGCCTTTCCTGTTGACTTGCCATCCTGGTTTATCAAGCTTTTCACTCAAACAGGAGATGTCGTGCTTGATCCATTTCTTGGCTCTGGCACAACCGCTGTAGCTGCTCAACTTCTAGGACGCTACTACGTAGGCATTGAGATTGACGCATCATATATTCAAATTGCTCAGGAACGGTTACAGAGAGAGGCAATGCAACCTATGCTTTTAGAAGAGAAGATAAAGTATCTGGACTCACACATAGAAGAGGATCAGAAGTTATTAGATAGCAAAGTCGATATAGAGGATGGTGTACATTTACCAACGTTGAAGTAACAACAAGAGTTACAAGACGGTGAGAACATCAAGTTTCTCACCGTCACCCCACACTACCCAATCGGCACCACCGCGAACCGTCCCCACACCACGAACGCCGCCAATAACAACAGCACAACTACAGGTGCCAGATTGGGATACTCGTTGCGGCGCATATGCAGTATTATGGCACCAATCATTGTGAGAACGAAGCCGATTGCCGCTAGAGGTACGAGCCAAGTCCAGATGTGGAAGACAGCGGGCAAGATCAAGCCAATCGCTCCCAGTATCTCTACTATCCCGATGGCACGTACCCCGCCAGTTCCAACCGAGCGTACCCAACCCATGCGTGGCTCTAACGCCGAGAGCGGCTGCGACACCTTCATGATGC
>CAXUGH010000156.1:0-11778 GCA_964250365.1 uncultured Ktedonobacteraceae bacterium | reverse complement strand
GCAGTATGATGCTCCCGAAGAAGGCATTCCGAAGTTTCAATCCTCACCCAGCTTCGCAGTTGGGTGCAACATGACCAACCTCGCTCCAGGTTGACGTTGGTGGTTAGGTTTCAATCCTCACCCAGCTTCGCAGTTGGGTGCAACAATATGGAACAAACGAGCAGAGTCAGCAGGATATGTTTCAATCCTCACCCAGCTTCGCAGTTGGGTGCAACGCTCGCGCTATGAGGGCTGGTAGAACCTTGGTTGACATGCCCATTTGCGCGAACCTCTTTTTGTCTCGGCCTCTTTTGCGAAGATTATCCCATTTTGCGGTCCTTTCTTTCCACTTTTCGCTCGCACTAATACTCCCACTTCCCTTGTAGAGCGGTCTGAGCAATGTGCTATATTTCTGCGCGAACCTCGTGCCTGACGGGTCAGCACAAGAGGTTCGCGCATGCTAAAAGATAAGTGGAGCATTGTAATCAATGTCATGCTGAATTCCATAGGTCCACAGGTAGCGATCACGCGATTGCGTCATGCGATAGATACGTAGACTGTCCTCCGTTTCACTCATGCATTGGAGTAAACGTTGTTTCAGTTTTTCCAGTTGCATTTCGTTGAGTGAGCACTCGAATACTGATTTTTGTACCCGCTGCCCATATGCGAGACAGGCTTCAGCAACTTTACGTAATCGTCGTTTGCCCTCGTTCGTCTCGGTATTTACGTCGTATGTGACTAGTATATTCATTTCTTTCTCACGCTACAATTCTTTTCCTCTTAATGATAGAGAAACGGAAAATACTCTGGCATGTCTCCTCGTAGATGCCGTGCGAGCAAACGTGCTTGAATATGAGGAATCAGCCCCATTGGTATTTTTCGTCCTGCAACTCTATGATGTATCTCGTCTTGTTTGCGAGTTTGGTAAGCCAGAATAACCTCTTTGCGTGCTGTATCTGTGAGGTGTATCGCGCCTCCCTCTCGTTCGACAAAATCCGCACGCTGAATTTGGCGTCGGTTGACCAACGATAACACCAGCCGATCCGCCAATATCGGACGCAATTCCTCCATTACATCTAGTGCAAGGGCTGGTCTACCTGGGCGCAGTACATGTAAGTAGCCCACTTGTGGATCGAGACCAACGCCTTCGAGTGCGCCCCGACAGTCACCTCGTAGGAGTGTGTAGACAAAGGAGAGTAGAGCGTTCATGCGGTCGAGAGGAGGCCGCCGCGTCCGTCCACGCGGAGTAAACGCCTCACGGTCTTCTCGCACCATTGAACCAAATGACTCGAAGTATGAACGGGCAGCATCTCCCTCGCTGCCACGTACCGCATCAAGGGCGCTTTGCTGCTCAAGCCGTTGCAATGCAGATGCATGGACACGCGCAGCGACAGATAACACCTGACCATCTGTCTCGCTTTCCGTCTCACGCCCCGCCCTCATAAGTACTTGACGGCAATTTTGAATTTTTCCTGCAACGATGTTTCGTGCAATGGACAATGTTCGTTTCGGGTCGCTATTCGCCGCATGCTGTGCCTGACGCAAGAGGACATTGCCGCTCGTTGGTCCCTCGATGCGAGCCTTGAAATGTCCGTTTCGATCCAGTAGAGTAATAGTACGTCCATCCTCGGCACAACGATGGATGAGCGCAGGGCTAAGTAATACGTCACCGAAGCAAATAATACTTCCCAGATGGAGAAGAGGCATTTGGAGTGGTTTTTCCTCTTTCACCTCCATGCGAAGAGTATCATGATCAAGATGGAGATAGGCTCGTTCTCTTGTGACGTAGAGGGTGTTAAGAATTTCTTTCACTGGTTCCTTCGTCCTTCCTTGCTCGATTCGTTTGATATCTCTTCAAGCGTAAACAACTGTGTATGGTACAATTGCCACCGTTCCGACTTCGCGACAACATCGGGCAAACACGATTCGATCAAAGAACACTTATTGCAACGAGCATCATTGACAGCGGGTGGTATCACACTGTTTCTCAACAACGTTCGGACCTGTGCCGTTACCTTTTCCACCGTCTCGCGTAAGTGTGTATCAAATGTCACCTCACGGCGCACACGTGAACTGCAATAGTAGATGGCACCCTGGGGGACAGTCAGCCCAAGCATTTCTTCCAAGCACAACGCTTGAGCACATACTTGAATGGCTTCATACTCCCATTCGCGACGTTTGCCCAATTTATATTCCACCGGATAGGGGACATCATCATGAAACTCGACTACATCGGCACGTCCAGTGAGACCCAGGCGTCGCGACCAGAGTGGTAAACCTCGCTCAACGCGCTTATCGTCTTCACTACGCGTCGTGGCTTGATCGACTCGCTCGTGCGACATATGACCTTTGAGCGTGTAGATATTTTCGTCAAAGGTCTGCTCGATATGAATAAGTGCACATTGGCGAGGACAATAACTGTAATGTTCGAGAGCCGAAATCATGACCAATTCGCTCTCGTCGTCTGATACTACAACATCCTTCTTCATTCCTACCTCTTTACAATGCATGACATTCAAGAATTGAATGTCATGCTCCTCTCTATTTACTCAGCTCATGCTGTTAGCGCATGAGCTGAGTCAGGGTGATACCACTGGGTAACTCTGTATCGTTGACCGTAACGATATAGTCGGTGATATGTCGAGGAACCGCTACTCCTTCTTTGAGCTGGGGTGCAATACGATCAAAAAGGACATGTGCAGGCGCATTTCCCAATGCATTGTCATGACTGAAAATGTAGAGGCCACGCAGCGCAAGCATGCCACGATTCGCTGAGCGATCAACATCCCACACAGACTGCAGAGCAGTCCAGAAGATGTTCAAATCTTCAGCCGAGAACCCTGTTTGGCGTGCGAAATGTGGTACCACAAAACCATAACCGAGATAGAGGCCATAGGGCACAAAGGCTTTGCGTCCCATTGTGCTGGTCGTCTTTTTACTCGGATCGATCTCAGTCACGGCAACACGGATAATGGAGATATCCTGAGGGAAGATAGGATCAAGGGATTGCGCGAAAGTAAGCTGAATAGGACCGCGTACTTGACCTGCTGGATAGTCACCTGTCGAGAGAACGGCCCCGAAGGTACGGATATCGTAGAAATGTTCGCACATCCAGGCACGGCGTGCATTCTGCCGTGGTGCGCTACTCTCTTTCGTTCTGACATCTTGCTCTTGCTCACCCCCTTTTGCCGCTTTCGACCGCTTTGTGTCTTTCGGCTCTGGCGTGACTTCCGATTGTCCATTCTCCTGAGCGGTACCAAAGACAGCTTGATGGGCACGTTTATTCAGATCGTTGAGGGCGATACCTCTGTTCTGCACATAAATGGCAAAACGCTCTTGATCGCCATAGCTCATGTCCACCCAGTCACGGACTTTGCGCTTGAGGCAAACATCTGTGACGATACCGCGCATCGTTTCAGGATCAACACGCGGTGAATTGCCAGCATCGGGGTCTCCATTGGGGTTGCCGTTGGTGACATCGAACAAAAACGCGAAATCGTGTCTTTTCGTTGTATCACAGTGAATTGGGGTTGCTACAGTCGTCATCATGATTTACTCCTCTTCGTTTGCTTGTGTTGTATCAGTATAATCATTTGTTGTATCGGGTGTTTCGAGTGATGCACTATCATTCATCTTTTCTCGCCAATGCGAGAGATATTGCGCTTTTTGGAAGAAGAAACCAAGCGCAAATCTTCCTTGCTGCTCAAGAGTCAAGGTAGAGGGAAAGGCTGAGGGAAGCTTCTCCAAGAGTTGTGTCAGTTCCTTATCTGGATAACTCAAAGAGGCAGCATAACTTTTTTGTGCAATATTTTTTGCTGGGGGACGTATCGTTGCTAAATGTGGTATCGCCATTTTTAACAAACGTGGAAAAACGAGTGCTGGTGCGGTCGATGCAGTGCCATAAAAGCGATCCACGATAGTTGCGTTGACTCGTCCTAGAGCTTTGAGTTGGATGTAATCCAGCTGCGCGAGCAGTCGCCCACACAGGTACGCTATATCGGTTTCTTCTTCGTTGTGTGTTGCCATCGTCAAATCCTCCTCATAATCGACGTTGCGTGCGTCCTGCTGAGATAGCAGAACCATTTTGATGAGTGCAACCTGTTCCGGTTCCACTTTGCGTGTCGCGCGAATACGCTGGATGGTGCTATAGAGAAGCGAGGTAGGAAGGGAACCACCATACAGCGCGACATGCATAAGTGCCTCTCCTACCAGTGCAGAAGGTTTCTCTTTCGATTTCTGATTCTGGGTCGCACTAATCAACAGACGCAGGGGAAAATAGCGCGGCTCTACATCAGGAAGTTGGATACGTTGGAGCCAGAAAAAACGCTTGAGATACTCCTGTGCTACAGCTACCGAAGTCTCAATCCAATCACGCAACACGACACGGGCACCGCTCGCAGAAAGCGTCGCCGCGTAAAAATCAGGGGCGTTAACCAGGGTTGCAGTACTCTTTCCACGACGCGCCGCTTGATAGAGTTTTTTAATCGTGCCAGGGTCCGCCGCCATCAGTGCTGGCATGTCGTCGATGCCATCATCAAAATCTGGCTTGGAAGGACTCTTCGTCCAGAAGATATAGGCGAGAGGCGGCAGGACAATATGCGTTTTGCTGTTGCGTAAGAGTTCGTTGAGTGCGTTGCCGAAACGCTCACCGCACTCCTCACACGTCGGCGCAATCAACGATGCCGTCAAGCCATACGACTCGAAGGCCGCCGCGTTTGCCGAGATCAGGGTTAACCCCATTGATTGACCACCAGGAATGCCCTTGATGACAATTGGCAGGCGTTCAACGGGAGATCGCCAGTTGCCACAGACCAGACATTGCATCGTCTGCTCTGTCTCATTTGACGCCGCCTTTTTCGCCCAATACTCCTGCACCGTCTTCAGTTCAAAGGGACGAGTATTCCCGACTTGAAACGCAACATTGCTCGACGGATCAAAGTCTGACTGCTTTCGCAAAATGGGTGCAGTGATATCTGGCAACCTCAGGAAATGCGCGACAGCCACTACTGAGGGTTCGCGTGTGGCAACTGCACACTCTTGTACTAGCGTCACAAACGCACGATGCTGCTCCTGGACACGGCGCGGATCGCTTTTCTCGCGTGAAAAACCGAGCGTATATTCACCATTATCCACCAATAGCTTAGGGCGAATACCAGATGAACGCTTGACATGAGGAGCCTCAAAGGGAAGAGTTGCTTTGCCCTTGTCGTCTAGCAGTTCACCGACATCAATGTAATTTCCATTTGTATCCAGGTAGATCATGTAGCGAATAGTGGTACGTTGGTACATCGGAGGCGGCAACTGCTCGATTTGACTCGCATATTCACTCAATTTTTCGAGAAACATGCTTATTGCTCCTTGTGATAGAGCGTTTCGGGAATACGCATGACGCCCTGTTGTAGTTCTGCTGCGAAAAAGCGCGGTTGCCCTCTGCCACTTCCATCTTGTAGGTAGTCAAGGTCAAACAGGATTCGCCCTAGCTTGGTCGTGATACTCTGCGGTTGTGCGTTCAGGCTCTCTGGAAACTCTGGTCCAAAGTGCGCCGAAAACTCACGACAACCTAGATATGGGACGGTATAACATTGACCTCTCTTCACGCGTCTCTGAAATTGATCACGATATTTCGCTGAATCTTCTTGGACGCCTGGACGTACAGAGACATCAGCACGAATGCTGTAGGCCACATCGCGCAAGCACAGCGTGTGTCGTTGCGAACGATCTTCTTCTGCATAGTAGCCTTCCTCGCCATGACGTCGCGCCGTCGCCACTGTCGCTCGACTATTGACTTCATTGCGTAGCATCGAGAAGTAGCGTATCGGTTTGAAGACACGGATTTCCCGAATCTGCCACTGAAACTCAGGCTTCCAGAAAATTGCTTCCAAAACGCCTCGCGCCGCTGAAGGCGTCATGACCTCGTAACTGACGCGCTCAACCTTCATCTCTGGTCTGGTGAAGCATGCATACTCGCCCCAGACACACACCTGTACCGGAGGATACTTCATAAAATGTCCCTTCTTTTTCAATTCCGAGTTCCAACTTCGAGATAATCTTTACCACAGCAAATTCTCCGCGCTCATCGCGCTATCGAAGGCAATGCCTTGCCCATGTTTTCCATCCTTTCCGCTCTCGTATTTGTTTGTGCGCCACGCCCAGACATCAGGAACGACCTCTAGTACGAGAGCGTCTTTCTGCGCCTGCTCAAATTCGTACTTAGGCAGATTGACCGTATAGGGTTGCAATGCCCGCAGGTCGTCTCGATGCGGATTTTTCGCTTTCCGCAAGTGTTCAAGTAATTTCTCTATCTTTTCGGCTGCGGGTTCATAGGTAACGATGACGGGAGTACTATTGTCATCGATCAAGCGAAACTTTTGCGCCACTTCTGGATAGTTGCAGCTTTTCCGCAGTTCTTGAATCCCATAATGATCACGATAGGGAAGGTCGTAGTATTCCTGGAAATAGCGTTGATACAGCGTCGGATCATGCAAATCAGTCTGCCCATCTCGAAGTAAACGTCCTGCAATATCCGTTCCAACTTGATAAGACCCCTTTGGTGTATGACCTTCCTCGGGCACAAAGACGATGACCTTGCCTAGAGAGGACATTTTCCCCTCACGATTGGCTCGTCCCGCAGCCTGAACAATGCTATCCAGAGGACCCACCGCACGCATGACCAGCGGGAAATCGACATCCACTCCCGCCTCGATGACCTGTGTGGCAATCAAGCGACACGGCTCTTTCGCCTTGAGGCGACGGCGTACCTCTTCTAAAACCGCCTTACGATGCTCGCTGCATAATCGCGTGGAGAGATGAAAAAGTGTTCCTTGTTCCTCTTCCTCGCTCTCGTCGTCATCTGTTAAAAGCGAAAGCAACTCAGCGGCGTCGCGGCGCGTATTGACGATCACGAGAATCTGTTGCTCTGCCCGTACACGTTCAGCCACCTGCTCCCACGTCCATGTTTCGTCAGCTTGTGGCAGTTGATACTCCACGCGTTTGAGACTGGCAAAGTAGCGTTCTGGTTGTGGAATAATTTCGCGAATATCTGGTAAGCCTTCAAAATTCTGACGGGAAGCAAAATCAGGCTGCGTCGCGGTGCAGAGCAAAATCGTGACGCCATAATGCATGCATAACTCGCGTAGCACATCGAGAATGGGCGTGAGAAAGTAGACCGGAAGCATCTGCACCTCATCAAGCACAATGACGCTTTTGGCGATATAGTGCAGCTTGCGGCATTTGCTTGTGCTGTGACCGAGGAGACTCTCAAACAATTGCACCGTTGTCGTGGCAATTAACGGTGCATCCCAATTCTCCGCGATGAGCCGACGACGAATTTCCGTAGGGGTGGGTCGCTGTGGGTCTGAGACACTGATATTACTATGATGCTCAATGAAGGCTTGATCATCATCGAACAGAGAGGCAAAGACCTCCGCCGTTTGGTCAATTATGCTTGTATACGGAATAGCATAAATCACTCGTTCCAAACTATGCGTCTGTGCGTGTTGCAACGCGAATGCAAGGCTGGCAAGCGTTTTTCCACCCCCGGTTGGCACGGTCAACCGAAAAAACCCAGGCGGCAACGGAGCGGCACGCAAACATTGTTCATATACCTCGGTGCGAATGACGTTCAGGGGTGTTTGCTCGGCCTCTGCAAACCTGCGCTGATACGATGCTTCAAACGTATGCCATAAGCGTTCGACGCTCCAACGATTGCGACGCTCTGGTCTTTCTCCCGCGTTGAAATGTTGTTCCGTGTCAAGAAAATCCGCATCAACAAGCGCGGAAAAAGCCATGCGAGCAAAGAACTCCAAACCCAGAGCAGAACGTACATACGAGGGAAAAAGTTTTTGCGGAGGATGTTGTAGCTCTGGAAACTGTGTCTTCGCGGTCGCAATGGCATCCTGTATCGCCTTTTTCGCTTGTCGCTCTCGTATGGTCGTCTGCAAGTCTGAGCGGTCTGGTATACCTCCATGATGTCCGAACAGAACCCCAGCAAGCATACCGCGTCGCTCAATGTTTTCCGCAAAGACCGCACCAGCACTCTTATGATCTGGTCCTCTCTGTCGTTGCCCTTGCTTCGTTTCGGCATCCAGTAGATATTGCTGAAATGCCGGGTCATATTTTCCGATATCATGCATCAGCCCTGCATGATACGCAAAAATTTCCCCTTCAAAGCCAGTACTAAACCTTCTTGCCATCTCCGCCACATTGAGTAGGTGTTCTTCTAGCCCTTGCTGCTTGCCCAAACTATTTTGTGTGTGTGCAATATTTTTCATGCATTTCTTTCATCCTTTCTGATTTGCTCATTAGCGCAGTAATAGCACCCCATCACGGCTAATCCTACAAGGCTACTCCTTTTTGAAATGCAGAAAGTGGTAGTTCCGCATTTAGATGTCCATTTGTCCTATTTGCTACTTGAAAATAGAGGCATTTGTGTATATCCTTTGGCTTCTCCAGTTCCACTCCACTATGATAAACTGTTCTATCATGTGGCATTATCAATCAAAAAAGATGCTCAATTAATTCGCATTGAGCATCTTTTTCAGCAACTAAGTATCATACGTAACCTTGACACTTCGCCTATCACAAATCCGTCACATAAATGTTAAAATTACTATAATAGCATTATTGAAGTAAATTAACACTAAAGAGTACTAATAATGGAGCGCAATTGGATAATTATTGCATATTAAAACGCGCTATTAAAGTTACTAAAAATAACACATTCAATACTACTCATTGGTACCGAGTATAGTTGATAATCTCCCCTTCATCAAGGAATACAATAAACACAGTACTTTTTTCTCGATTTTCTTGCAAATATACGATCTCAAAAGTTGCCAACTATATTCCTCTTCTATATCTTGTATACGTTATCCAAGAATTCATTTAAGAACAAGTGCTGTCAGAAGTTGGGGTCAGAGGTTTTTAATAGCTTCGTTATTTGTATGACGATCAAGTTTATCCCTCCAATTTCCCGTTGCACAGACCATGACAATGAGTTTAGAAGAGTACAGAAAGCTAATAGTTCCAAATGTTTACTCTTCGTGAACACTTTATAGAATTTTTCTTTTGCTACACATGGAGATACAAGCAATCGGTATTTTAATTTTGATTTGATGTATCTCAAGACGCTACGTCTACAAAGAAAGATGGTGTATTTGGTAGTCTCCCTCTTGTGATATGTGTGTATGAGAAAGGAACCTATGCATTTTGACATCTTTGATCCCAATTTTTGGGGCAATAGTGTATGGCAAGGTATAAGCGTCGTAGTTACAATCGTCACTTGGTTGCTAGGCCCATTTGTAACAGCATTTTTAGAGCGGCTCGTCTCAAAGCCTGATGCACAACAAAAACATATCAACGCCTACAAAGCCTTGGCCTTACGCGAAGGGTCTATGAGCTTCAGAGAGATAATCTCATTCCTTCCGATCCAGAGTATAGCAGCGTATGGTCTTTCACTGCTCATACAACGCATCTTTTTCGTCAACCAATTCGAGCCTATCAATTGTTTTGAATTGAGCCTGTTAGCAGTCTTAGTAGTAACATGGGGACTATCCCTTGCAAAACGCAAAATTCTTGCCTCCCTACTAACTTGGCAATTCTGCGTGTCGCTAGTAGCACTATGCCTCATTTTAGTTGGACACAAGGCAGCAATCCCGATCACAAAGGATTTTACTTTTCTCAAGCATTTCGTCGGGCAATATCTTTCGCCTGATGTCAAACAAGCCCCAGTAATTAGTTCACTACGTACCCTTCCCCTCAATGCAATTCCTGTTGATTTGACTATTGCCCATCCAGAGGCTGCCAAAACACTCTTCGGTTTTTTGTATGCAGGAACAATGATTCCTTTTGTATCTTTCTATAGCCTCTATAAACGGCATCTTGCTTTGCAAGTTACAGCATTTGCTCAATTAAGTGAAAAAGAGAAGCAAGAGAAACTGGACGAATTGCACTATCAGGAGCGAACAGAGGCGTTAGCAATCAAACAACTCGAAAAGACAGAGAAGGAAGAGGAACTAAAATATAAGCGTGAACAAACGACTTTACTGAAAGAACGCGATACCTTAGCGGTGGAAAAAGAACGCATTGCTGTTGCATCAGTCAAATTAGACCTTGAAAAGAAACGAGCAGAGTACACCTTACAACTCACTGCCCTCATCGTAGATACCCTATACACAGGCGTTGATACTGTCGAAATGCGTGTAGAACTCATCAGGAATATGCTACCAGCCCTCAAAGACATTGGACAGAAGGAGAGTACAACGATCATCTTAGAACATCTGCAACACATCAATCGGGAGACACCAGTAGCTATCCCTGCTGTCACGGAAGCAATAATCGCTGAAGAAAGGGTCTGATAAAAATGCTAACATATACAGATGGTGAGTGGGGTACCACATCGACGCTTTTAGACGATGCAACAACGGCAGAGGAACTGCACGAACAAATGAAAAAGCTTGGATTTGCCTCGAGCAATGAACTTCAATGTCGAACAGGAATACTTAGTCTCTATAGGCGAGTATGGCAGTCAAAGAAGAAAACATTTGAGTACGATTACTGCTGCGAACTCGTTATCAGTGGTTTTCTTCAACTCATACTATTACCAAAACTCGCTGATGTGTTTCGCTTTTTGCAGGAGGTTGATGCACATCCATTTCAAAAGAACGTTACTTTAGAAGGCATTTCAAAGAACTTCATGATGTATGTAGAGGATTGGGTGAAGCGGTTGGAACATCCTGCTGTCGATCTGGCGAAAAGTGACGAATTAACGAAAACACTCCAGCAGATAGCAATGATTCTTCAACAGCTAATGCCTTTACCTCAGGCACAGGCAAATGGAAATTCAACAGGTACTCATCTAACAGCAGAGGCAAAGGAAACTTCGTAGGAGAATCTACTAAATTCTCGATAAGCAAACAAGAACACCTATTTTCCCTAAGTAAGTAGGCGTTCTTGTTTGCTTATCGAGCGAATGGAATGCTCAAGGGCAAAAGTAATTCTTATCTCCATCAACTAGAACATTTCTATATCTGTAAAAAGTGTTGCTCGTCATCATCTTCATCATTTTGTATGGTTGAGGCTGTTGACGATGATGCGCTTGAAGAGCTAGATATTGAAGACGATATGATTGGAGGCTTTGTCTGCACATGTATGCTACGATGAAAGGGAAGATTCGCAAGAGCTTTTAGCAGACGATCCTTGTAGTACGGTACGCCCTTGACCTTCATCGCAGAGAGCGAGTTTGGCACCATCAAGATCATGTTCTTCGCCATCGTGCGAATCTCTTCTGGCTTGATGAGTCGCCGTGAGGTTTCTCCTTGTGTCCACGAGGAATGCTCATCTATACCATACCCCTTTGTATGTTGGCTTGCTGTAGGAACAGTCGTATCTCCAATCCTTTCACTGTAATACTGCGCCACTTCTTGATCCACACCACCTAATACGAGGTGCGTTCCTGCATTCGCCCTGATTGTCTTGCCTTCTTCTTTCCCATAGGTTTCCCACAATTGAGAGAAATCTTGAACTGCCATAAAGATGGCGATTCGTAGGTAGCGAGCCATGCTAATGATATCACCCATTCCTGGAATACGCCCCACTTTCGTAAACTCGTCAAAGTAACAAACCTTGCTTGTACCACCTCTGTCCCATGCAGCAAACAACTGCATACAAAAGGTCGCCATTAAGGGTCGCAATCGTCTCGTATCCTTGCGAGGAACACACAGGTACAAGGCAATAATCTCGTCATTCATCGCATCAAAGTCGATGTTGTCCTCTGGTACAGGACTCGTCCCTGTCACCTGC
>CAXUGH010000155.1:0-11824 GCA_964250365.1 uncultured Ktedonobacteraceae bacterium | reverse complement strand
TATACAATGAGAAAGACAGAAAAGCGCGCGCTTTTCTGTCTTTCTCATTGTATAGGATGTTTTAGCGACCGCTCTTACTAGCGGCTTGAATGCGACGAATGACTGCATCGATGGTGACGGCGAGCAAGAGTACCGAGCCTTCGACGATTTCTCGCACATCCTGGCCTTGACTACGTAATGCGAGGCCATTATCGAGACTACCGATAATCAGTGTACCCAGCACAACCGCCCACACCGAGCCTTTGCCACCGAAAAGGCTGACACCACCGATAACGGCGGCGGCGATGGCGTCGAGTAGCAGCGTCGAGCTAACCGAACTCGCTACAGAATCAGCGTATGAAGCCGCGAGAATACCACCAACTGCTGCTAGTGCGGAACACAGAGTAAACACCGACATACGAATGAATACGACGTTGATACCTGCGCGGCGGGAGGCTTCTGCGTTGCCGCCGACCGCATAAATGTGACGTCCATAGGGTGTTTTTGTCAGCACAATCCAGAAGAATAAGATCAACGCAAAGAGAATTGCTGCCGCATTCGGGACACCCAGGTAGTTGCCAGGGATTGGCGATGGTGTATTCTCTAGTACAGCGACAACGCCTTCCACCGCCACTATCGCAAGACCAACTTGTATGCCAAGTTGTAGCCATGATTTGGTACGCAGTCCAGCCCTCTGGCGACGTATATGCTCCCAGATGGTAAGTGCTGCATATATCAGTACTATCACCGTAGGAATACCGACTCCCAGGTAGTCAGGTAAGAACCCACCAGCGATAGAGAGAATAAATGGGTTACTGATAATCAGTGTTGCCTGTCCACTCAAGAAAGTTAGTAGTAGTCCCGAATAGGCGATGGATGCTGCTAGTGTGACAATGAACGAAGGAATACGTAGTATCGCGATGAAAAAACCATTGATTGCTCCCACCAGTGCCCCGGACAGGATGCCTACGAGAATTGCAACTACTGCCGGTGCGTGTAGACGCTCCGAAAGCACACCCATGATAACCGCGCAGAAGGTACTTACAACCGCTACAGACAAGTCAATCTCGCCAAGTAGCAGAACGAAGACGACTGCAAGGGCATCTACACCGATAGAAATGATTTCTAGTAACAAGTCAGATAAATTTCCTGGTGTGAGAAAGAGGCCACCCGTAGTCAATTGAAAATAGATTGCTATAGCGAGAAATGTGATAAGAACAGGAATAGCACCGAGGTCGCCACGTAATAGTTGTCCGAACGAGCGCCTTTGTGTGTATGAAGGAGCCTCTACGGTTGAAGCTGCAACATTTGTACTGCTAGGACTGGGGTTTTTATCAACAAGCTCACTCATAACTTATTTTCCTCCTTCATTGCCATTGGTTGCTGAATTTGTCTGCAACTGTTCACCAAATTCTGCTCCGGTGATAGCTGCCACAACCCGTTCTGGCGTCGTCGTTTTGACATCGAATGTGGCGACACGTCGCCCCAGTCGCATCACAACCACACGATCAACAACCTCGAACACATCAGCCAGATTGTGAGAGATTACCACAACCGCAAGTCCCTGTTCTTTTAGACGCAGGATGAGATTAAGAACCTGACGTGTTTGGGCAACGCCGAGCGCGGCAGTTGGCTCGTCAAGCAGAATAAGTTTTGCATTGCGTAGAATGGTTTTCGCTACCGCGATAGACTGGCGTTGACCGCCGGAGAGGGCGGCGACGAGGGCACGTATCGAAGGAATCTTTACGTCGAGCGTTCGCAAGACATTTAATCCCTGCCGCTCCATCTCAATTTCAGATAAAACTTCGTAGGGGGTGTGTTGCTCTCGCCCAAGGAACAAATTAGAGACAACATCCAGATTATCGCATAGCGCGAGGTCCTGATACACCGTTTCGATGCCAAGACGGGTTGCCACCTGTGGGCTGCTGATGTTAGCAGGTTGTCCAGCGACAAATACTTCTCCGCTATCAGTTGGTCCAACGCCTGCAATCGTCTTGATGAGCGTCGATTTACCTGCGCCATTGTCGCCAACCAGTCCAACGACTTCGCCATCGTAGACCTCGAAATCGACATCGGTGAGGGCACGGACCGCTCCAAAGCTCTTGTTGATGCCACGCATAAGGAGACGGGGTTGCTTCGTTGGTGGTTGTCCTGGGACGGGTTGTACCTCTCCACCAACGGAAGGGTTCACGCTTTCTGTCATAAGTCCCTCCGTATGAGTTACCGCTTTGTAATGTGGTTGCGTTTAGAGAATGAGGATGGAATACATGCAGTATACCATCCTCTCTTGGGATGTACAATAAGAGAAAAGGTGGTGGCAGAAGATGCAATATTGTTTCTATGCACAACCTGTTGTGCATAGAAACAATATTGCATCTACATAGCTAACACACGTTGTCGGTGCCAGCAGGAATACCGCCGCAGACATCGGACTTTTTGATTAAGCCATCGGCGATAACCGTCGAGGCGATGTTCGTCTTGTCAACGGAAACAGGTTGCTCAAGGATAGAAGGAATCGCTGTTCCATCCTGTGTCTTCACCGTTGCCCCATTGGTCAATGATGCTGTGTCTGTACCAGCACTGAGAGCTTTGACGAGGCTAATCGTTGAATTAGCTTCCTTACGGTAATCCTTGTAAACCGTCATCGACTGGTCGCCGAGCAGAATGTTATGGATACCTGCAACAGTGGCATCTTGCCCTGTGACAAGCACTTTACCATTCAACTGCTTGGCTTTGAGTGCAGCGATGACCGAGTTCGCCATACCGTCGTTCGCAACGTAAGCAACGCCGACCTTGTTCTGGTTCGCGGTCAATGCACCATTCATCTCGATACGTGCCTGATCGTTGTCCCATTTAGGAGTGTAGGTCTCGTATACCTTTTTGAGCTTATTCGATGAGATCAAGGGATCGAGGGCACTATGTGCGCCATCATGGAACAAAATGGCGTTGTTATCGGTCTGGGCACCGTTGATCATGATAAGGTTGGTGCTACTCTTGGTGTAATCCTGATAGTGATCGGCGACGTACTGACCTTGTAACTGACCAACCTTCTGGTTGTCGAATGAGACGTAGTAGTTGAGGTCTTTGGACTGAATCAAGCGGTCATAGGCGATAACCGGCACGCCTTTGGCCTTTGCCTGTGAGACAATGACTCCAGCAGCAACGCTATCGGCTGCAGCTACAACGAGGATACAGTCACCTTTGGTAAGGTCAGCTTGCGCCTGTGTCTGTTGCGTTGGTGCATCACCGCCAGCATTATTGTAGTCTACTTGACTAACGGGAATGTTAAGAGCAGAAGCGATACCACTTGTCAAGAGTGGCTTGTCTTCACTATCCCAGCGAGCAGATGATGCCGTCTCTGGAAGTAGAACGCCAACCTTTGTGCAGCCCTGCCCTGGCTTCTTTGCGGTTGTACCACCACCAGTACCACTGGTACCACCGCTGTTACCACTGTTGCCGCACGCCGCGAGCAGAATCGAGATGAGGATAACTCCGAAAAGTCCGCTCAATCGCTTGTAGCTAAATAGTTTCATCGTTGAATTTGTCCCTTCGTCGTTTGCCGTGCTTCGGCAATACACGTTGAATACTGTTGCGACACTTCGCCACAACGCTTTCCTGTACAACATTGTTTCATTTCATGAGTTCGTATTTCGTCGATGATTGCTCCTTTCCGACATAGGATATCCGTACAGCCTAAGCTGTTACCAGTCTACGGTCTCTCTCTACTTGCGTAGGAGATTCCTCTTCGCGTGCAATCAGCACACGCTCCCATGCCTTGAAAAATGGATAATATAGAAGTGCGGAGACAGCAAGATCAAAGAACTGCAAAACGCTTCCTCTGATATCGCCTCCTGTCGCCAGGAAGCCACTGACTCCGAGGGGCATTGTAAATGGTTGTATCACGATTGGCACATGCACCCAACTCAATGAGAACACGATATAGTTAATCGTGACGATGATTACCGGCACCAGTACGAACGGTATCATCATGATCGGGTTAAGTACCATTGGCACGCCAAAAGTGACGGGTTCGTTGATGTTGAATATCGCCGGACCCAGCGCAACTTTGCCGACCGTTCGTAGTTGTGTCGAGCGTGAGCGTAACATATATATCACCAGGGGCCATGTCGCACCAGAGCCACCGAGATGAGCAAAGATATGAAAGAATGGCTCGGTCACTATGCCGTGACCGCCCGTAGCATTCGCCGCCAACGTAGTGAACCAGAACGGAGCCGCGATAGCCGTCACTACGTTCATGCCGTGAATACCGACCGACCAGAGCAACATCATCAGGATGATTTCCAACAATGCTGCTGGATAGCTGTCTTGCACCAACACTAATGGTTGGAAGAGATT
The DNA here is from genome assembly GCA_964250365.1 of uncultured Ktedonobacteraceae bacterium. Classification (GTDB taxonomy): domain Bacteria; phylum Chloroflexota; class Ktedonobacteria; order Ktedonobacterales; family Ktedonobacteraceae; genus JBBQVS01. The sequence goes on along the minus strand of CAXUGH010000155.1, from coordinate 7,489 downwards.
CATCAGCAAGACGGGTAACGTCAATTGATGTATCGTGGAATCGCTTGCTATATACGTATGCGAACTGATGAACCATTCAAGTCCCCACACGGCTGTAAGGAGAAGCATTGTTGGTATTAGTGCTTCAAAGGCGCGTTTCACATTCGGCGGCACGGTTCTGGGTAAGTTAATGGTGAAGCGTGAGCCGCGAAAACGGCGCATCACTTCGGTTGACAGGATACCCATGAGAATACCGACCAGCAATCCCTGTCCACCAAGATAAGGTAGTATCTCGCCCAGCGGCATCGTCGCAAGGTCTCGCACTGGTATACTGGCGACCAGAAACAAGACTATTGCCAGAATGCCGGGTTGTACTGGCTCTGTACGGCGGTATTGTGCGAGACTATAGGCGACGCCGAACGAGAGAAAAATTGCCATTAAGCCAAATGAAAGCTGAAATGGTACCAGAAGCGCGTTTTCATATGGTTTCAACAATGTCTGCAACGCCGGAATGGGTGGGTTGGCAATCACGAGAAAGAGACTGCCCGCAATAATGAGTGGCAGCGTAAAAATAATGAAGGCATCACGGATTGCTTGCAAGTAGATATTGCTGGCAAGCATGCCGAGTGGTGGCACAAGATAGCGTTCAAACCAGTCGCTACATCGCTCTATAAAGTTGTGACGGTTTTCACCCTCGTTAACCGAATTGCTCACGTTGCTCGTTACCCTTTTCGCGGCGTTGCAACAGGCGTTGTACCTGCTCAACTACCGCCTGACCATTCATCGTTGCATAGTGAAAAGGCTCAATCATCGCCACTGGCTTATCTACCGACCTCGCCAGTTGCTCGATACTCTTACGTAAGTGCCGAATCTGCGGTGCGATCAATACGACATCGCATGAATCGACTTTGGCAGCATACTCGCCAGCACTCAATGCCTCGACTGTAAGTTCGTACTTACTCTCCTGCGCCGCGCTAAGCATGCTTTCTACCAGCAAACTGGTAGACATTCCCCAACTGCAGACAATCAATACTCGTATCATGGCACCTCTGCCCTGTAATCTCTCTATTTGTGCTTTCCATTGTGTGTTTTTAGGAATGCCTTTGACACACTACACAGAAGAGAGAGTTCGTCGGGTCTGAATATATGCATAGCATAAAGCATGCCAATATGTGTGCTACACACATGGCATACTAGCCGATATCATCACCGAAAAAGATATCAACCTGTCGTAAAATGCCGACAATGTTGTACGCCTCCTCATCGGGTAAAGGTCGTGCAACCTGGGATTCCAGAATGTGTAACGCGTGGCGGCAGATGCTCAGTTCGCGCGGAAATTGCTGCTCTACCTGTATTCGTACTTTGTCGCTGACCAGTAGTCCCTTATGCTGCACACCGCGCTCAAGCACACATGCGATATGCATAATGAAGCCCGCCAGTACCTCGATCTCGAAGGTTTCGCCCACCTCTACCTCGATCAACTCAATCATGCGCTCGATAAGTGGCACGGCTCGCGTTGGATTAAGAAACAGAAGTCGTTGGCTGAGTGTATAGGTGATTTCACGAATAAGCTCTGTTCGTTGCGTAAATATCGGTGTTGCTTTTAATGGGACAGAATGCTGCAATAGAGCAGGGTCGATAAGTGTGCTACCCAACAGTGTGCGTAGTCGAGCGATACCATCGCTGAAAAGCAGTTCAGTTAGCGAGAGGAATGGATAGCGTTCGAGGTGAGGATTGATTGTTCCAACAATGGCAACGATTTGCCGATTGCCAACCAGTTTCTGTATCTCGTCTTCCGCCTTGCCAGACAGGTTAATATCCATGCACAAAATCTCAATGTGCTGACTTGCGAGATCAGGCAGTCGTTCCTCTATCAATTCCGCCAGTTTGGTAGCACTTCCAAAGCCAGTTAAGCAGACCGAAAGTATCACACGCTCCTGTTGTAGTATGGTACTGGTATTCATTGTTTCTTGTGGTAATGGAAGAGGTGGATTCGCGGAAGGGAATGCATCTTCGGTGTACTGTAAGTTGTTCGCTATTGAATCAAGGGTCACATGTTTTGTACGCTGCCCTCTTCTTATAGCCTCCACGATATTCTGTGTACTCACGTTTGCGATAGTGCGTACCTGTATGCCTGTTTGTAACGCAACTAGCTCACCTAGTGAAAGCAGAGAGGTGAAATCGACGAATAAGAGAACGCCCTTGCCATGATCGGCGACTGAGACGGAACGTGCGACCTGCGTGACGATCTCTTCGGGTGATGAATCCAGAGTCAACTCAGTCCAGGAAACGGCATTCACTCCCGCTAGCGTGTTTGCCAGTTCCGCTAATCCCTGTGCGACTGCATGTCCATGAGCGGCGACAACAATGCCCACCGTTGACTCTTCGCTACTCAGCAGTGTATCAGCGTTTGCCAGCAGGACTGTCAAAACATCTAACTCGCTTTCTGGCAACGACACACCTAGCAGAGAGCGAACGCGTAACAGAGCAACGCGAGCCACCTCATACTCTATTGGATAGGTATGGCGCGTAGCTTGCAGTGTGGGCATAACCAGATGATGCCCTTCTGCAACGTGTTCCAATGCACTCATAAGGTGCAATGTCAGAACAAGAGAGAGTTTTTCGGGAAATGTGCGTTGCAGTTGCTCCTCAGCATAGGCAATGATCGTGTGACTGACAGACGCGATACGCTCATCAACAAGTTGTGAAAGAGTCTCTCCGCGTTCGTCGTTTCCCGTATTGACGGTATCCGCGAAATGCTGGAAGTAGTTCTGTATGTCAAGATGGAGCAGTTGATGAATCTCTTGCTCTGAAAGTCCACCGCTTCTTAATGTGGTCAGGTCGCGGCTAATCGTATCATAGAGATCGTGCGCGGAATCTGGAAAGCTGCTCAGGCTTAGTCCTGTTGGGGTAAAGCTATGCGTTGCATCGAGGAGAGGGAGTAGTGGCTCCAATGCTCGATGCATCTCTGAGGTTCGCAGCAAGCCGCGTTGAATATGTTCGGGCAATATGTCTATCGAGATGCTAAGTTCGGGCAGATTTTTCGTGCGATAGTCTAAATAGGCACGAGCGCATGTTAGTTGTATATCTGTGCGTAACTGCCCAATATTTCCACTACAGTCATACAGTAGGAGCGCACGAAGCACCTGTGGCGCAACTTGAATATGCAAGCCAATGCTACTACATTCGGTGGTAAAGAAGGCGCGAATAAGCTCGTAGCGTTCCGTCATTGTACGCTCTTGCAGCCCTGGTAGCGTGATGGTCATGGGAATGCGACGGCGAAAGGTTGGCAGAAGGCTTGTCGTTGGGTCTTCTGTCGTCGCCGCCAGTAAAAGAAGCGACGCTTGCCGCTCATGCGTATCGCCCATGCGTCGGAAGCGTTCGCGATCCATGAGATAAAATAGCATCTCTTGACCTTCTGGTGGCAAGCGATGCACCTCATCTAAGAAGAGAATGCCATGATTCGCCTGCTCAACTAATCCTTCACGATTCTGGTCTGCTCCTGTGAACGCGCCACGCACCACACCGAAAAGATGAGCCATGAGCAATTGAGGATTGCCTGCGTAATCGGCACAGTTAAAACTCACAAAGGGCGCATCTGGCGGAAGAGCGTGCTGTTCTAGCGCGAAGGCATGCATGAGCCGGGCCAGCGTCGTCTTGCCAACACCACTTGGACCGTGTAGCAACGTATGCAGACCACGCGGTGGATACAGTATCGCCGCCTTTGCCTGATCAATAGCGACTTTGAGACCTTCATGTGAGCCAATCAAGGTATCGAAGCTCGTGACTACCGCACCTTCGGGAACAGAGGCGGCAATCGTTGTAGGCTCTCGCAATGCTTGTACCGGCGATGCAGATGTAGCAGGTACTATAGAAACTCTGGAAGTTTCGCCCTGATAATATGTAGATGTATTCTCCTGTTTTTGTGTCTCTGCTGTTAGTTCTTTTGTTGCGAACAGGACAGGTCGTCCGGGGAAACGATCAATGACGTCCATTTGAGCTAACAGGTTCAGGTCGCGGCTTGCATTTGTACGGTCAATCTTGGCCTGCTCCGCAACCTCCTCGGCACTAAAACCAGCATAATGGCGCAGAAGAGCTAGAGCAGTATCTGGCGTAGGTTTTTGTGTACATAAAACGCGTAGAGCTTCCAAAACGCGATCTTTACGCTGCACGAAACGATCCCTTTCACGGTGGGTCGCAGGAGGTTTGCCCACATTCATGTCGCAACATCAAGAGGAGAGGAAGACAGGCATCATCAGCGTCGATGATAATTCTCAAATTCTCTTCTCTACTTACTACGTCAAATGTTTGTACAATTTCTCATTTAGAAGCTCATTTGTGCAAAAAGAGAACGTTTGCGATACGGAAATATCTAGCTCTGCTTTTCGCCTTGACATAAGGTCATGTCATCTTCTATTATAAGTACTAACGAGATAGGGTACTCTTCCACAAATGCTATCTCGAAGTCCTCGTCGTGCAATGCCTAACTCTAGTAGACGCTCAGCAGGAGGTATATTACATGGCAGCAACCTCTGGTGACGTAAACACAAACGATGTGTTACGTTCCGAACGTATCGCGGGTGGTATTCTCCCCAAAGTATTGAACTCCTTCGATATGGTCGCTATTTTCGTCGCGATTGTCCTCTTCATCAGTAACTCTGCTGGTGTTGCCGCGGGAGCGGGGCCAGCGGCATACTCTTACTGGATACTTGGCTTTCTTACCTTTCTCATTCCAGGTGCCATAGTGACAGGTCAGCTTGGCTTGATGTTTCCAGGCGAGGGTTCTATTTACGTCTGGACGAGTAAAGCATTTGGACCATTCATGGGATTTTTTGCAGGCTTCTGTGCGTGGTGGCCCGGTGTGCTGGTTATGATTGCTACAGGTGATGCCGTAGTGACGCTCATTCAACAGTTTAACAGTAGTTTTCTCAGCGATCCGTGGCAACAAGGATTAGTGATTATCCTCGTCGTAGCATTTTCTTTCTTCATCTCAATTCTCCGTTTCCGTGTGACGCAGAACTTCGTCAACGTGGTCTTCATCGCTTATGGCGGTGCAATTCTATTGATTGGTATTGCTGGCCTGATCGCGCTTTTCGGTGGACATACCGCAAAAGTGGATTACTCACCGCATAACTGGTCGCCGAGTATCGCCACCTACACCTTCTACGGTACAGTCATTCTAGGCTTGCTTGGCGTCGAGGTTCCACTCAATATGGGTGTTGAGATTACCAACACGCGTGCTATTACGCGCTATCTCCTCTGGGGTGCTGCTGTCGTCATCGTGGCATACCTCATTGGCACATTTGGTATTATGATGGCTGTTCCTGTCAAGGATCAAGGTAGCCCCGCCGCGATTTCAGAGGCCGTCCAGCTTGGTTTCGGCGGTGCTGGCAAGTTTCTTGGCATACTGGTCAACTTCATCTTTATTGGCTTCTTTCTGTTCAACACCGCTGTCTACAACTATTCGTTCGGACGTTTGCTCTTCGTCTCTGGACTTGATCAGCGTCTACCAGCGGTCATTAGCAAGGTCAATCGAAACAGAGTGCCGTGGGTTGCGATGTTGGTACAGAGCGTCATAGCAGGTTTCTTTACTGCCCTGTCGTTTATCGTTATACCCTACGTCATCAAGACAGGATTCACGCCACAGAACTTGTCGAATGATATCTACTGGATATTGCAGGCCGCTGTAACGGTAATCTGGTGTGTGTCAATGGTCATTCTGTTTGTGGATGTGATTATTATTCGTAGCAAATACCGCGAGACCTTTTCGCGCATTCAACTTGCGCCTGACTGGGTGTTTTACCTGTGCGCGGTTGTTGGTGCCCTCGCCAGTGCCTTCGGTGTTTATGTAATCTTCACCGGTCCCTGGACTTCGACGGGAGACATAAACACGCAGCAATGGGACCTGCTCATTAGTGGTATCGCGGTTGTGTCTCTATTGATAGGTGTGGTACTCTTCTTTGTCGGACAAAACGCTGTCAAGCGCAAACAGGTGAGCGATGAGGAATTGATTGCTCAGGTGACGCAGTAGAAATGTAGGGGAGACCCTTGCGGTCTCCCTGCTCAACTCAGGTGACGCAGGTCTCCCTGCTCAACGCATAGTAAGAAGGATAGATGGTATGAATGCTCAAGATGTTGTGGAGCAGGCACAGATTGCTAATCTGCGGCTAGTGCGGTTTCTCTACTGTGACAATGGTGGTATCATTCGTGGTAAGGCGACGCATGCCAGCAAACTGGGTACGCGTATAACTGAGGGCATTGGTCAAACATTGGCGATGCAGGCATTTACGGGTGTTGAGACGCTTGCACCCGTCGAGGGTATGGGGCCTGTCGGAGAGTTTCGCTTAACACCTGACCCCGCAACATTCACTATTTTGCCTTACGCCCCACATTCGGGTAGTATGATGAGCGACATGATTCTGCTCGACGGGACGCCGTGGGCGGCCTGTCCGCGAACTTTTCTTAAACGTATGGTAGCGCGTCTTGCCGAGGAGGGTATGCGTGCGGAGGCGGCTGTCGAACACGAATTTTATCTCGCACGCGAAGACGCCGCCGGAATATACGTGCCCGCGGATAGTAGCCTATGCTATAGCAGCATTGGTTTAGACGATGAGGCGGAGGTAATCGACGCTATTCTGGCTGCATTAGAGGTGCAAAACATCTCTATCGAATTATTTCACACAGAGTTGGGTCCTGCACAACAAGAACTTTCCATTCATCACGCCGACGTTTTGCGAGCCGCCGACAATGTATGCCTTGTACGCGAAACGGTGCGCGGCGTTGCGCGTCTGCACGATCTGTTCGCGACCTTCGCGCCCAAGCCGTTTTTAGATCAAGCGGGTAGCGGCGCACATATTCATCTTAGTTTGTGGGGGACGCAGGAGAGTGAAAAGAATCTCTTCTACGATGCAAACGAGCGTGGTGGCTTGAGCCAACTTGGAAAATATTTCGTTGGCGGCGTTCTCTCTCATATTCGCGCCCTCGTTGCGATTACCTGCGCCAGCCCTAACTCATATCGCCGTTTGCTTCCGCACTATTGGAGTTCAGCATATGGCGCGTATGGCTTTGATAATCGTGAAGGTGCTATCCGTATTCCATCTGCTGTACGCGGAACCGAGGCGGATGCGCTCAACCTGGAACTGAAAAGTGCCGACCATAGTGGCAATCCCTATCTGGCAATGGGTGCGTTTATCGCGGCTGGTCTCGATGGTATCAAAAACAAGATTGACCCAGGTGAGCCACAGGAGATCGACCCAGGAAACTATAGCGATGAAGAGCGCGAAAGACGTGGCATTCGCCGCCTTCCCACAACTCTCGACGAGGCACTCGACGAATTAGAGCGCGATACCGTGCTAAAAGAGGCTCTCGGTCCGTTGCTTGCCACCTCGTTTATCGCTGTCAAACGTGCCGAAGCAGACTTCTTCAAAGACAAATCGCCCGAAGAGGAGACATTACAACACTTCTACAAATATTAATTGTCACCATTGACGCATCTGTAATGGTCTTATTC
>CAXUGH010000154.1:7032-11850 GCA_964250365.1 uncultured Ktedonobacteraceae bacterium | reverse complement strand
TCTGGTAACAGACGTAGCGAAGCGGCACTAATGACCAAACGGCTTGTTTCTACACAACTATGCTGTGTTGAGCATCCTCTGCTTTGTACTCTTGTAGTATAGAGAGGGCGTTCGGCAAAATTGAGGTAATTATCTATCATTATAAGTGTAAGAAGAGCAGTAGCAACTCTAAGAAGTCATCGCTACTGCTCTTTTTTGTATGCGCTGCATCCTCTATTACTGATAACGTAAGGCTTCAGCAGGCGTAATTCTACCAGCCTGCCATGATGGGAGAACGGCTCCGAGGAACGCCGCTAGAAGTGCAACTCCAACGATGATGCCTAACTGATTCCACGGAACTGCGAACGTCAAGCCAGTTTGATATTGCTCAAAAAAGTTGGCGGCGAAAACGTTGCGTGCTAGCACAACACCTAACACAATGCCCAGAATGCTCCCTATTGCTCCTACTAAAAACGACTCAAGCAAGAAAGCACCTTGAATAAGTCCCCGTTTACAGCCGAGGGCACGCAACATGCCTATCTGTTGACGTCTTTCAATCACCGCACGCGTTCCTGTAATCGCAAGGGCGGCAACTCCCAGTAAAAGCGTCATGCCCACGACTCCTAGTAGCACGTCACTCAATAGGATACGAGGACCACGTAATTCCCATACAGCGTCCTCTAATACTGTCGTCTCTAAACCATTATCGAGAAACACCGAGCCAAGTGTCAGCGCGACAGCACGTTTATCCTGTCCAGGCGCAACTTTGAAGTAGTAGCTTTGTGCCTCAGGAGTATTGAAACCAGCAGCATTTGTAACAACATTGTCATTTGTATTTGTCGCAAGGCTTGCACTGCTGTACGCCGCACGCGGAATATAGAGTCCAAAGTGCCCACTGTCGCTGTTATCCACCACGCCAATAATCGTCTCTTTGACTGCTTGATGTAGCGATAAGCCTGTAATCCATACAGGCACAGCGGCGAAATTCTTGTCTCCTTGATAGAGGCCGTCAACCGAGTAGGTGTAGCGCGGATCGAAATTTGGCGGTGTTGCCGGTGCGCCTGCATCATTTGCAGAGGGCGAAGAAGGATCGTAGACGCCAGAATTGTCGATTACGTTGGGATTGTAGGGCAGGGCACTACTGTCGATCAAGGCATACTCAGGGTGCGTCTGTAACGCTTGCCATACATCGGCATCGCTCGCAAAGCCTTTTGCTCTTCCTACAAGATGTAGCCCGTAGCCCTGTAGAAATCCACCACTTACCACTTGTGCTGGATATATCGACCAGCGTGGAGCCGTTGCCGTTGGCTGTAACACACCAACGACTGTTGTATTTCTTTCGCCGATAGCCGAGAACATATTTTTATTGATACCATGTTGAGCCAACGCAGTGTTGATATCATTAAGCGGCTTGAAGTATGCCGTTGCCTGAATATCATAACCACCTGTCTGAGTGTTGATATCGACATACGAGTTTTGCATCGCGCTGGTGATAATCGTCATCACTGTCATAGCGAATACGACGAGGCTGAACATGATGACGCTTAGACCGGTTCGTAAACGTCGATGCAGCGGATAGGCCGAGGCTAGGCGCGTCATTGCATAGATGCCAGGAAGCCGCGCACAGAAGGCGAGCAATGGACTCACGAGAAACTCCGCGTTGATGACAACCACCCATACCGTGCCCGCCACCATCATGACGCCCGCGACAAAAAACACCTCGATGCCGCCCTGAAAGCGTGGTAGTCCCAACTGTGCTAACACATCGAACGGCAGTGCCCAATAGCCCACGAGAGCCAGCGCAATACAGGTTGAGAAGAGACGGTTCAGAAAGCGCGAAACATCGCCGATACGTTTCACACGGTCTAACTCCACTTCAGATTGTTTCTGTGTAAGCGCAATGCGAGGCTGTGCTATTGTAATCCCAACTCGATAGAGTTGTAACAAAACACTTTTAAGCAACAGACCGGCACCGATTGTGATAAGCGAGAGGCCAAGTGAAAACGGAATGATGAGCGTGTTTTCCAGGCCATACTGCATAAACCAGTAACCCACAAGTAGTGGTATGAAGCCTAGCAGCACGAGGGCGCGTATAAAACCAATCAACGTTTCGGGAAGATGTTCAAGCAGAATACGTCTTGCGCGACGAAGGTGCAGCGTAGGTCGCCGTGACAACGATTGTCCTAACTGCCTGAGCAAGTCGAGAAAGCGCAGAACCAACTCTCCCAACGAAAGCGCATGCTGCCCCTGCTCTGGTAGGTCGCGCATCGCCTCAACCACCGTCATGCGACTAACGAGCCATGACGAGATTGCGACGGAGCAGAAGGTAAAGATAACGCCGAGACAATAGGCGATGATGAGGCTGCGTGGCTGAAACGTCAGCTTGAGCGGAAAGTCGAAGCGTGCAAGAATAGGTCCCAGGAAGTACACAAGTAACGCACCGATACCGATACCGGCAGCAACTCCAATCAGCGATGAAAGCACATCATAGACTGCCCCCTCGAACAGAAACATCAGTACCAGATGCCGACGTTGTACGCCAATCGCGCGTGCCATACCCATCTCTGCCCGTCGCTCTGCCGCCAGCAGAATAAAAATGAGAAATATTAGGAGCAGACCAATAGCTAAGGCGAAGAGACTGAACAGGTCAAAGATGCGCGAGAAAATATCTTGTGCTTTTTGAGAGTTGTTGACGCCCTGCTGCTTGACCTGCAGAACGTGAACACCATAGGGTAATTGCCGACTAACCGATGCCGTGACGCTATTTGACAGGTCAACACCAGAGACTCCTCCTCCGCCACGATTAGCGATATATACCTGATTGATGATGTCGTCGTTGCCTTCGATGCTGCGAAAGGTCTGTATGCTGCTTAACAGAAAAGGATTATCGCCAACCAGCCCCCCGTTTTGCACAATTGCCATCACACGCATTGCATAACGTTGCCCAGGCCAGCGTTGCGAGTAGAGATACAGCGTATCACCCGTCTTCGCGTTGAGCAGTTGCGCCACCGTCTGATTGAGATAGACCTGATTTGGATGCAAACTGGCAATCGTGAGATGCTTTTTCGTCACTGCATCCTGCATTCCCCCAAATCCCTGTTCGCTACCTGGGATGATTCCTAGTGCCGTTACCTTTGAACGTACCTGCCGCGATGTCTCGTCTGCTACCAGTAGATTTGGCTCGCTAAGAGCTGCTCCGAGTGCTGCTATGTTGGGATTGTGGTCGCGTTGGTACCGTAATGAGTAGTACACGCGGTCATCATAGGTACCGAGGTCTCCATGTCCACCCTGAATAAGCTCATCGACGTTGCCATAATTGTAGACCGCAACGCTTTGAACCGCCGCCGTGATGACATCGCCCGTCGCTAATACGCTTGAAAGTAGCGTTGTCGAAAGCATTAACGCGAACACGATCAGCAGCATCTGCAAACGGCGGCGTGGAATGTTGCGTACTCCAATTTTGAAGAAGATACGGTTGGCAAGAGCTAGCAACAATACTACGCCAACGATAGTGAGAGCGATGACGATAAGAATTGTTGTGAGCGTATCGAGAGGTATACCAAATAGCTGTGTCATCTGGAATTTTCCTGTAGCACCTGATAAAAGATCGCCGCTATAGCGGCATAGCCAAAGGAATTCGGGTGAAAACCATCGTCGCTTATATAATCGGGATGATTGGCTAAATCCTGCCAGCGAGCGTATAAATCGACAAGCAATACATGATGTTTTTGTACAAGCGAGGCAATAACCGTGTTATAGGCGGAAATACGAGCATGTAGTTCCTGAACATTTGCATTTTGAAAGCGTGGAAGCAGCGTAACATCAGGTACATTTGCCACAACGATACGGGTATGCGGCATCAGTTTTTGTAGCTGTGTCAGAATGCTATCCATACTACGAGTGTAGTCAGTAAGAGGTACATTGTCTGCGAGATCGTTGACCGCTAGCCATATAGTAATCAGGTCAGGATGCGTGTCCAGCGCGATTGGCACCTCTATATGTAGGGCACTATCCGCATGCACGCCAGGAACACCAAGATTGACAAGGCGCACACCATCTCTCAACTTGTCAGAAAGGTCCGCGGGCCAGCTTTGCGTCTGTGGATCGTCTGTACCAATACCATAGGTGTCAGAGGCACCTATGGCGACATAGGTAAGACGCGCCTTAGGTGCCTGTTGTATGTTCCCTTGCTGCAATGAAGCAGAATTTGCCTGTTCGCCTGGAAGAATGCTACAGCCGGAGGCACAAAACAAGACCACACAAAGTGCTACCAGAAAGAGATAAACCTTGTGCTGGTCGTGACGCCCCCATCTCCACAAAGAATGCGCCTGTTTTCTGCCTACCAGCTTATCGAATTGCTGCACTGAGTATGGAGACGAGACAGAAAAGCACCACAAAGACGATAGTGGTATTGAAGATAAGTTTTTCTACGCCGCGCCGTGTCTTGAACACAGAACCCGCGCTACTGCCACCGAAGGCACTACCAAGTCCCGCGCCACGCGCCTGCAAGAGAATAAAAACAATAACGGCAATACACAGAATAATCTGCACAATTCTGATTGCCGGAAGATAGGTGCTTAATACCAAGAGTTTCCTCGCTTTCGTGTGTATCTATATACCTACACACCGCATGTTCTTCAAACTTCGCTGCGATTATATCATAGTACATCACGATTGTCACCCAACAAATTTTCTCAGCCAAATACCTTGACTTTTCCCTTTTTGTTGACTATACTTTGACTAAATAAGCTTATTTAGTCACGAAGTCACTGAGAAAGCAGACAGAGAATTGCCAACGCAAAACTATGAGGAACGAGGAGAACGCATTTTAGAGGCCGC
>CAXUGH010000154.1:0-6932 GCA_964250365.1 uncultured Ktedonobacteraceae bacterium | reverse complement strand
TATAAAGTTTCGGACGAAGAGGCTGCGGATATGCTTGCAGACACCATAAAACGCACGTTTGCATCAAGCACACCTGCAACATCTGAGGGACAACAAGAATTGACACAAGCCTTCAACAAGTATATTGAAGGCGATATAGACCTAATAAAAGCACAAGAGCATAAGGAGGCGGAGGCATGACAACATCTCTCGCAACGGTAATCGAGATCGATTCACTGTATAAATCATATGGCAAAGTTCAAGCGGTCAAGAACGTTTCAATGCGTGTCGAGCAGGGCGAAATCTTCGGCTTCCTCGGCCCTAATGGAGCCGGTAAGACGACAACGATTCGCTGCATGCTCGATGTCATTCGTCCCACTTCGGGCACGATTCGCGTACTTGGCCTCGACGCGCAACGCGACAGACAGGCTCTTCATCAGCATATAGGCTATCTCCCTGGTGATGTACGCCTCCCTGGTGAGATGACGGGTAAACAGATTATCGACTACTTCTCACGTATTCAAGGGCTACAGCCTGTATTGCTTAACGACCTCGTGGCGCGTTTCGATGTCGAGATGAAGCGACCTTTGAAGGGATACTCCAAAGGCATGCGCCAGAAAATCGGCATCGTACTCGCGTTCATGTGTGATCCCGACCTGCTGATCCTGGACGAACCAACCTCCGGTCTCGATCCACTGCTACAAAAAACCTTCAACGAGTTTTTGCTAGAGGAGCAGGCACGCGGCAAAACCATCTTTATGAGTTCGCACATCATGAGCGATGTCGAGAAGGTGTGTCAACGCGTCGCGGTGATTCGGCGTGGTGAGTTGGTCACGGTCGAGCGTGTGGAGACGTTGCGCGAAAAAGCGGGACAGCGCATCATCGTCGAATTTGGCGCTACTGAAAATGTCTCGCAAGAGGAGTTGCAGCGCATTCCAGGCGTGAGCGATGTCACAATGAGCAACGGCTCCTATCACATGAACATGAGCGGTACTATGGACCCGTTGATCAAAGCCCTGAGTCGTCATGATGTCCTGCGTTTACAAGTGGAGGAGGCACCGCTTGAAGAGGTGTTCTTGAAATTCTACGAAGACGTGCCAGCCGCAAACGTTGCGCCATCAGCTGCAGCGACACGCTAAAAGGAGGTATCTACTATGGCTACTCTCGCAAAAACAGTTGCCGCACCAAAAAAACGTGTGCGCGGCTTACCTGTCATGACAGCAGCTCTCACGAATGGGCGTATTCTATTATCGGCGGGTGCGTTTTACGCACTGTTTCTCGCTCTGATTGTGGGCCTATTATATCCTACAATCTCTTCGTTAAATATCCTTGATGAGTACTTGACATCGAATGCTGTACAAGGAATCATAGGTACTGGCGTCCGACTACAACATGTTTCGGGTTTCTCAGCGTTCCTCGGCTTGGAACTCTACGGAGCATTCTACGGTCTGCTCTTTGGTGGCATTCTCTCCTACATGGCAGGCTCGTCTCTGCCGCTCACCATCGAGAACGGTACACTCGATCTCGCCCTGTCGCGCCCGATCAGCCGCACGCGCTACTACCTCGAATTGTGGTTGAGTGCAATTATTGGTGGCATCATTCTCAGCGTCCTCACTGTTTTTGCTGTCTGGCTCAGCACGCTCTTCGTCAAGAACGCCAACGTCGATTGGCAATGGTTGACGATTACGCAACTGCTCCAGTTTGCCTTTCTGTTTTTTACTGCTGGTATGGGTATGCTGTTTGGATCATTTCTCAACGCCAGTCGCACCGCAGGTGGTGCTGCCCTTGGCATTGTCTTCCTCGCCTACGCCATGAATATTCTGGGCAGCCTCTCAGACAAATTCAGCTGGATGCTGAAAATCGAGCCATTCTACTACACACCCGCGATTCAGGCACTCTTGCAGCACGACTTCACACGCTGGTACCCCTGGGTACTCGTCGGTGCTGGTTTGCTTTGTGGTCTCGTTGGTTTGGTGATTTTCAATCGAAGAGACCTGCCTACAGTGTAGCTGCCGTGTTACTGTGACGATACAAAAATGAGCATGCCATCGCCGATGGCATGCTTATTTTTGTATCGTCACATTAAAAAATCTTTTCGTGATACAATATCAAGCAACTCTCTTTTGACAATACGTAACAAGCTAAGGATATATGAATGCTAGCCTCACATCCACAGGACACGCCCACTACCACTTATGCCCAGCACTATCTACCACGCCTACAAGCCTGTCAGGACGAGATGATTGCACGGCTAGAAACGCTGGTGAACATCGACTCTGGTACGGGGCAGATTGCTGGCATCAACCAGATTGTCGCGTACCTACAGAATTGGTTGAGCGAACTGAACTTCGAGGTGACGTTACATTCAAACGCGCTCTATGGCAACAACCTTGTCGCGCATCTTCGTGGCAAAGGCTCTAAACGCATTCTGCTCGTGGGGCATATCGACACCGTATACAAACAAGGAGCGGTACAAAAGCAACCGTTTAGAATTGAGGATGGCATCATCTATGGTCCTGGCGTGATTGATATGAAGTCGGGCGTCATTATGTGCATCTACGCCTTACGTGCAATGCTAGAGGAAGGCTTCGACCAGTTTGGTGAAATATATATCGTTTTCAACAACGATGAAGAGATTGGGTCAACGGAGAGTGCCCCCTTGCTACAGGATATCGCGCAACGCGTCGATGTCGGGCTGGTGCTAGAATCGTCGCGTTCGCCCAACATTGTTACCAAAGCTCGCAAAGGTGCCGACAAATACATTCTTGAAGTGACTGGTCTCGCCGCTCATTCAGGAGCGGAGCCACATAAAGGACGCTCCGCCGTTCTCGAATTAGCGCACAAAATCATTGCCATTCACAATATCAACACGCTGTTCTACGGTGTGACCTGCAACGTTACACGTATCAGTAGTAGCGAACAACTCAATATGGTGCCCGATGCGGCATCATGTCACATCTCTATACGCGCCTTCAATGAGAGCGGTCTCGATATGGCTTTCGACGCTCTGCAACAGATCGTAGCGGGGCGTAGCGTTCCCGACACACAGACACATCTGCACCGTTTCCCCGGCAGACGACCCTACCAGCCAACGCCAGCCCTACTCGAACTATTGAACATGGCGCAGATCGAAGGTAACGCACTCGGCCTCTCAATTGTTGCCGAAGGCAAGGGCGGCGTCTCAGACGCGAACACTCTGATGGCGGCAGGCATTCCCACGCTCGATAGCCTCGGTCCGATTGGTGGTGGCATGCACAATCTCGACCGCGAACATCTCCGCGTCGACTCTATCGCTCTACGTGGTGCCTTGCTTGCAGGCTTGATCCAACGTATCAGCCTGTCGAAATCTACAGGTGCATAACTCTTGTCATAGCCAGTGTGGAACGCACAAAAATTGGGTATACTGTAGAGGAAGAAATTGTATTGACAAATTGTTATAAATATTGATATAACATATTTCCGTGAGCACGAAAGAATGTGGGCATTGCGCGAAATTCTTGTTAATCTTGTTTAAATCATATAAGCATATTTTGTGTGATGATGGAATTTGAAAAATAAGCAGAGCGCATAACACCTGTAGGGGTCTAATTCATTACACCCTTGTCGGCAATAGATTCTATTTACGGTATTGATGTTCTGTTTCGACAGACCTCTAACGTGTTCAAACGCCGACAAGGGTGTAATGAATTAGACCCTTACAGTTTGGTTAAATAACACAACCACACAACGGACGCGATAATGCGGTTTAAAAATTAAAGATGGGAATGAAATGTAGGGGAGACCCTCGCGGTCTCCCTGCTCGACGCGGCGAAAGTCGTTACCAGATTTAAAAGTTAAAGAGCATCATCTGGTCCCTACGAAATGTGAAACATACATTACAAGTAAAATTTTTATGATTATCGGATTATAAATGCTCAGCACTGAGCATTGTAATAAAGGAGTATATATGGGTTTTCACGGCATGGGCGGCGGTATGGCTGCATATGCGGAAGAACAAAAGAAACGGGGGCGCAAAACCGATGCACGCACAGTGCGGCGTATCGCTCAGGCATTCAGCCCCTACAAACTACAGGTTGTCCTGGTCTTAATCGCCATTATCCTGACAACGGTTTTAGGGTTGGTCAACCCTCTCTTGATTAAATTCATCTTCGACGATGCGATTGCACCCAAAAATCTCAACCTGCTGCTGATTTTTGTCGGTCTGATGATTGTCACGCCTATTGTCTCAGGCTTGATTGGCGTAGGACAGACTTATCTCAATAACGTGGTCGGGCAGAACGTCATGCGCGACTTCCGTAACAAATTGTATGATCATTTGCAAAGTATGTCGCTTCGATTTTTCACAGCGACACGTACAGGCGAAATTCAGTCACGTCTCTCGAACGATGTTGGCGGTGTACAATCGGTTGTCACCGATACCGCGACAAGCATCGTCTCCAACGTTTCGACATTTGTGAGTACGCTGATTGCTATGCTGATCATCAGCCCCTTGCTCACAGTAGTCTCGCTCGGCGTGTTACCATTCTTTCTATTCATTACCTACAAGGTTGGTAACGTTCGACGCTCGACGAGTAAGGATACACAAAAAAGTCTTGCCTCACTCACTGCGATAATGCAGGAGACGCTTTCGGTGAGCGGCATTCTGCTGATGAAGACCTTTGGGCGACAAGCTTTTGTGCAAAACCAATTCAAGGAAGAGAATCAGCGACTCACGAACTTAGAGGTACGACAGCAGATGATTGGACGCTGGTTCTTCATGCTCATCGGTACCTTCTTTTCAATCACACCTGCCCTCATCTACCTCATCGCAGGTTGGCAGTCCATTCACGGCAACGCCGCCTATACGTTCGGTACCATCGTGGCTTTTACAACGCTCCAAAGCAGAATCTTCTTCCCTATTGGTCAACTGCTGACGACCCAGGTAGAGGTGCAAGGTGCGCTCGCCTTGTTTGACCGCATCTTCGAGTATCTCGACCTGCCCATCGACATTCAAGACAAACCGAACGCTATAGCATTGAATTCTGACACAACACGCGGTGAAGTGGCTTTCAAAAATGTCACGTTTACCTACAAACGCGACGAGCCGAGCATCTTGAAAGGTCTGGTCAATAACGAAGAGAAACGTCCTGTCTCACCTGAACCCGTTGCCCTCGCTCAAACGGAAGCTGAGAACGATGAGCCACATATCACCTTGAACAATGTCTCATTTGATATTCAACCGGGACAACTGGCAGCTCTCGTCGGACCGAGTGGCGCGGGCAAAACCACAATCACGTACATGGTGCCGCGCCTCTACGATGTCGATAGCGGTGCCGTTGAGATCGATGGACACGACGTTAAAGACGTGACGCTCGAATCGCTGGCGAACGTAATAGGCGTTGTGACTCAGGAAACCTACCTGTTCCACGCCTCGGTACGTGAGAACCTGCTCTATGCGCGTGTTGATGCCACCGATGAAGAGATGATCGCAGCGGCAAAGGCAGCAGCCATTCATGATCGTATCATGGAGCTAGACGATGGGTACGACACCATCGTTGGTGAGCGTGGCTACAAGCTCTCAGGCGGTGAGAAACAGCGCATCGCCATTGCACGCGTCATTCTCAAAAATCCACGTATTCTGATTATGGACGAGGCCACCAGTGCCCTCGATACACACTCCGAGCGACTCATTCAAGCCGCTCTTGAGCCATTGATGAAGGGCCGCACGACACTTGCCATCGCGCACCGCCTCTCCACCATTCTCTCAGCCGATGTCATTCTCGTAGTAGACAAAGGCGAGATCGTGGAGCGTGGCACACACCAGGAACTGCTCGAACGCAACGGCCTCTACGCCCAACTGTACAACGAACAGTTCTCCAAAGCCGTACAACAAGAGGAAGCTGTCGCATAAATGTGCATTCGGTTGTGAATACATCAACGTGGAGCAAGGGCACCCGCAAGGGGATGCCTCTCTCATACGACGGCATGTCTAGCGTGGTTTCGTAATGGGAGGGGCACCCCCTTGCGGGTGCCCTGGTTATTTTATAAGGAGGGATCAACCATGAGCAACACAAGCGTCATCTACCCCTTGACCGCCGCACTCGTCAAGGCCGAGGACATCCTCGGCCCTGATAGGTCGTGGCATATCAGCAATGCTACGCAGAGCCTCTTTCTGGAAGAGTTCTTCAACGCAGCAAGCCGGAAAGAGAGTCCGCGCATACCGGAGATCGAGAGTATTGCCGCATGGGAAGCCGAGACAATCAATCGTTTTTTACGCGAACGCGGCTTCCAGATTCAACTCACGCCCTTTCGCAACGGTCCTAATAACAAGGAATTTGGCGTAGCAAGCGTGCTAGATTTGCTCGTGACGTGGCTTGAACCAGGAAACGAAGTTCCTCTCAGAGTAAACAATACTGGTGCAACAACTTCACAAAGTGACAAAGAGTATCCTGCTGTACGGATGGTAAAAGGCATCAGTTTTTCTACCGCTTCGCAACATCCACATGCCATTGCAAGACTGCAAACACAATCCGATGATGTCGTATACCTGACGCGACTTGATACCAATCCAACAGGATTTGACCTGCTACATTACGTCAAACGACTCTCGGCGTCCCTGAGTCCCAACTACGATTATGCCGGTGTTGTCTTTCCAATGGTTGATTTGAAGCAGACCGTTGATATAAGCTGGCTCATTGGCATGCAGACAACTACGACCGATAACAAAATAGCCATGATCTCACAGGCACTGCAAGAGACGCACTTTTCAATGGATACAAAAGGAGCGCATGCCAAAAGTGCCGTTGCGCTTGGCATACGCCTGACTCACGCCGTTGTACGTCCTCAACCCGACCTTATCATCGACGGTCCCATGCTCGTCTGGTGCGAACGCCCTGGCCTCACACAGCCGCTCTTCGTCGCGCACGTCACGCAAGAGGATTGGAAAAAGCCGGAGGCGTAAAGTCCATAAAAAA
>CAXUGH010000153.1:0-11853 GCA_964250365.1 uncultured Ktedonobacteraceae bacterium | reverse complement strand
TATCGACACCACTACCAGCCGCACCATTAAAGTCATCGCTCCAAACAGGCGTCCAGGTGGTATCAGCATGTGCTTTGTGTATCTCGCGTGAGGAGATAACGCCGATAGCTGCAATCATGAGTGAGAAGAGTAGTAACAGTGTTACTACGCGCAGCCCTTTACGCGGACGATGTTGTTGGGACTGGTCTGCCGAATCCCTTCGAGGAAACATACGCATGAATTGCCCCTTTCCAATTCTGATAAGTTGTTGTGAAGCAAGGACGAACGAACATCCTTACCCCTTTTCAGGATGAACAAAGATAGCAATGGGAAACTACAAATCTGTTTCCATAAAAACGCATCAAAAGTACGACGACAAGATGACATGACAACGGTACTTTCGGCCTTTCTAATCAATAGAAGAGCTTGCGAGGCGCATTCTATTTTTTATAAAAGGATTGAGACGGTGCTACAAACTCATTGAGAGAGGCCAAAGAGTACCACGCGATGCTCACACGGCCTAGAAAGTAGATGACCGGATGCGGAGAGACATTTCTTTGCTCCTTTGCACTATTCGGACAGAAAGAATTACATCTATGCATCATTGCACTATTGGGAGTCCGAACTACGTGTACTTTAGATAAAAAAACTTTAACCTAGAAACCGGTTTCTGTCAAGTAAAAAGATACATTATCCCCCAAATTGGTAAATATAGATACAAGTTGCCCATTTTGCCTAGTAATACAACAGTCAATTGTCACTCACTGCCGAAGGCAGTGAGTGACAATTGACTGTTGTATTATTCGCCAAACACCTGTCGTAGGATTGCGCGTACTCTCATATCCTCTAACTCTTGCTCTTCGTCTTTCTTAAATGTGAAGGGTTTGAACGTCTCTAGCTCCGCTTGAGAATGTGAGGGCACTTTTGCTTTAGGGATGCTGTGCGTCATCAGGGCAACCGTGCTATTCATGTTTGTATCGGGGATGTTGTTGAACGAGAACCAGATACGCAAATAATAGGAGACAAAGCAGCACAGGGCGAAAAAAGAGCCTCCGATGAGAAAGGCTAATGCCGTTACCCAGTCCCAGATAAACCCTACTGCCAGCGTTGCAATCAATAAAATCGTTGTGATTATCGCTATCGCGCGAAGAATGTGAGCGTACCGTTGTCTCATCAGTATAGTTGTACCTTTTTATCGTTATCTTTGCGTCTCATCTAAAAGAAAAGTCTTTCTCTCATATATAGTAACATGATGAACTAGTGTGAAAAAAGGGTTAAATAATCTTGTGAAAAATACAAAGAGACCTACAAATCAGCGCAAGAAAGGCGAGCTTCCCACGAAGATATGTGCCACCTGCGGGCGCCCCTTCGAGTGGCGCAAACGCTGGGAGCGCAATTGGGACGAGGTGCGTTACTGCTCTGAACGTTGCCGCAATGCGCGTCCTCGCTCTCAGGAAAATACGAGATAGTGTTTCCTTTGTTTCTGGCCCACTCATAAGAAGCGTTTTTATCTCTTCATGCGTGATACTAGCAGGGAGATGTACAAAAACGTAGGAAACGTCGATTTTACCGTCTACTTTGCTGAACTTGCAGTCGCGTACCGTCGCGTTTTACAATGGTAGAGGACTCGAACGAGAACACAAGAAAAGTTCATTCCAGATTAGGAGTGTATGGACAATGACAACAACACAAACAAATCCACAGGTGCAACAATGGACAAATCTTGCCCAGCAGTTGCGCGTTGATAGCATTCGCTCTACAACAGCGGCAGGTTCAGGCCACCCCACATCATCTATGTCGGCAGCAGACCTGATGTCGGTGCTGATGCTAAACTACCTGCACTATGACTTTGATAACCCGAAAAATCCGAATAACGATCACCTCATCTTCTCTAAAGGGCACGCCTCGCCGTTGCTCTATTCGATGTATAAGGCAGCGGGAGCCATCAGCGACGAAGAGCTTTTGACGCTGCGTAAATTTGGCAGTCGTCTCGAAGGCCACCCGACTCCCGTTCTGCCGTGGGTAGACGTTGCCACCGGTTCGCTTGGACAGGGCTTGCCAATTGGCGTTGGCGTGGCTCTTGCGGGCAAGTATCTCGATAAGCTTCCCTACCACATCTGGGTACTCTGTGGTGATAGTGAGATGGCGGAAGGCTCCATTTGGGAGGGGTTTGACAAGGCATCGCACTATAAGCTGGACAATCTGGTTGCGATTATTGATGTCAACCGCCTCGGACAGCGCGGCGAAACCGACCTCGGCTGGAACACGGAAGCCTATGCTGCTCGCGCTCGCGCCTTTGGTTGGAATGCAATTGTGATTGACGGTCACAACTACGAAGCAATCAATGATGCTTACTCACAGGCTATTCAGGGCAATGGTTCACCAACCTGTATCGTCGCCAAAACGCTTAAAGGCAAGGGCGTCTCTTTCCTCGAAAACAAAGAGGGCTGGCACGGCAAGCCTGTGCCAAAGGACAAGGAAGAGCAGGCAATACAAGAACTCAACGCTCCTGTTCGCAGCATGAGCTTCCAGGTGCAGAAACCTGCTTCCGCACAACTAGCACAGGAGCCAGCAAAGAAGGCTGTTGAGCTTCCCAAGTATAGCAGTCAAGACGCGGTTGCCACGCGTAAAGCTTACGGTGACGCGCTGCAAGCGGTGGGTGCAGCTAATCCCGATGTGGTTGGCCTTGACGGTGAGGTCAGTAACTCGACCTATGCCGAAGAGTTCGCCAAAGCCTTCCCAGAGCGTTACTTCGAGCAATACATCTCGGAGCAGCAGTTGGTAGCCTCAGCAGTAGGCATGAGTGTGCGGCACAAAATTCCGTTTGCCTCGACCTTCGCGGCATTCTTCACGCGTGCCTATGACTTCATTCGCATGGCGGCGATTTCACAGGCGAACATTCGTCTCGTGGGTTCACATGCGGGCGTGTCGATTGGTGAGGATGGTCCCTCGCAGATGGCGCTGGAAGACCTTTCCATGATGCAGGCTGTCTATGGCAGCACGGTTCTCTATCCGAGCGATCCCAACCAGACAGCGCAACTCACCGCTGCAATGGCAGAGCATGGTGGCATCGTTTACATGCGTACCACACGCGAAAAACTGCCTACGTTGTATAGTGCCGACGAGCAGTTCACGGTTGGTGGTAGTAAAGTCGTGCGGCAGTCGGATCATGACCAGCTCACGGTTGTTGCGGCAGGGATTACACTACACGAGGCTCTCAAAGCAGCCGATCAGTTGCAGCAGCAAGACAATATCACCATTCGCGTCATTGACGCGTACTCGGTGAAGCCAATCGACGAAGAGACGCTATTCGCGGCGGCTGAAGAGGCTGGCAACAGGTTTATCACCGTCGAGGATCACTGGCCTGAAGGTGGAATTGGCGATGCAGTGCTATCGGCCTTCTCGCAGCGCGACAGAGCAATTCCTGAGACCGTCAAGCTTGCCGTCGAGTCGATGCCTGGTTCTGGCACACCTGCCGAGGAGCTAGAGGCGGCTGGTATTAGTGCTCATCATATCGTCGAAGCCGTGAAAGCTCTTCTGCAAAGGAAGGTAGACGACGGACTTTCCGCGAAGTAGTGTGTAATACATAGTTTATACAGCAAAGACGACAAGAGACATTCCGGTCTCTTGTCGTCTTTGCTGTATAAACTATGTATTGGTGTTTCCTACTTGTGAAACGTTAGAGAATACTCTCCCGTATCAAAGATAGCGAATGTGTAACCTATCCTTATACGAAGGAGTTTTTTTATGCGTGCAAAAAGTGCAGCAGTAGTGATCAATCCCAGGACGGGGCAGAATGTAACAAAGATAACGGATGTGCTGGCGGTGCTGGCGGCGGCGGGCTGGAAGACGAGCATAGCCTTAAAGGAATACGGCGGTCATACGATGGAACTGGCGAATAAGGCCGCTGAGAAGGGGCGTAACCTGATTATAGCATATGGCGGTGACGGCACGCTCAGTCAGGTTGTGAATGGTGTACTGGCAAGTAAAGGACCACACAGTATTGTGGGGGTCATTCCTGGTGGTACGGCGAATGTCTGGGCGGGTGAGGTTGGTGTGCCGAATGACCCTGTGAAAGCTGCACTCTCGCTTGTCAATAGCGAGGCGCGAAAAGTGGATGTTGGACGCGTTTCGATAGAGCGCATTACCTTTCCCGACAACAACGGACAGGCGAGTTCAGCGGAGCAGAAGGCATCAAAAAAGAGAGAGAAGACTATTAAAGCGAGCAGCAAGGCGAAGCAGCATTTTCTGCTCATGGCTGGTTTAGGCATAGATGCCGCGATTATGGGCAACGTCTCGAAGCCGCTCAAGTATCGTATCGGACCGCTCGCAGTTGGTTTGTCCGCCGCGAAAGAACTTCCCGCTCATCGTTCGTTTCCCATCGAAATACGTACTGGTAGCGACAATGGCGTAGGGGAACCATTATGGAAGGGCGATGCGTCGCAAGTGGTTATTGGCAACACGCGCCGCTACGGTGATATCGCGGAGATGACGCCCAATGCGTATGTTGATGATGGTATGCTGGATGTCTGCGTTATTACTGCTGGCGATCCACTTTCAACGATGCAACAAATCTCTTCATTGCTGTTACGACGCAAGCCTGACAATTTAAGTGCTGAATATTTTCAGGGCGCACACCTCTCTATCAGCGTCCCATCTTCTGTACCTATGCAACTTGATGGAAGTGCGGTAAGGCTCAAGGACTATCTTGATAAGGCCGATTACGAGGCTCTACAGCAGTTGCCATCATCTGAACGCGCCACAATTACGTATCGCTTTGACGCTCTACCGCACGCGCTCGATATCGCTATTCCGAACGCCTACAACAATGAGCTGTTTGAAAAGGCACACGATCAGGATGCTAACAAAGATGAGTACGCTACCGCGAGCAAAGAGCACAAGAAAGTGCATGTTCATAAACAAGATGAGGATACGCAAACCGCACCGCAACAGCGCACAGAGGCTGAGGAGTCGCGTGGCTCCGCTTCACTTGACCAACAGCAAGAGGATGAGAAGAAGCGGAGAGAGGAGATTCGCAATGAACTACCCAATCTGGCACGGTCGCTCTTAACAGATGGGCGCAGAGTAACCGTTGTAGGCAAGGTGCCGAATCCAGAGCTGAAAGACACCTACATTATTGCTGGTGGTACAATTAAGCAAGCTACCGGTGAGACAAAACCTGTTGCCGTCGTTGTCAATGCTGATACTGCTATCCTCAATCGAGATGGTGAGCGTGTGGCGTTCGATGAGGTCCGTAAGGTGCAAGAGGGCATGGTGTTGGTGGTCGAGGGTAAGAAGAGCAAGCGCGGCGTAATCGAGGCAACTCGCATGGTGATGTAAAACACTACCTTAAAGCGCATATCTATGATACACTGGCACTGGCCTAATTAAATATCCGCGATATGCGCTAAAAAGGGGTTATACGTGGCAAGCGAAATACAAGAATCGTTAGAATGGCGTTCAGTTTTGGACGCCGTTGTAGATGTCGATATCCGGGCAACACTTCCAACGCTAGATGCACAGGGCGTCATAG
Organism: uncultured Ktedonobacteraceae bacterium; assembly: GCA_964250365.1. GTDB lineage: Bacteria > Chloroflexota > Ktedonobacteria > Ktedonobacterales > Ktedonobacteraceae > JBBQVS01. Next base: position 6,341 of record CAXUGH010000153.1, on the reverse strand, counting down.
CCTATACCGATGGCGCCTGTCTCAAAAATCCTGGTGGTCCTGCTGGTTGGAGTGCCCTGCTTTGGGCCGCGAAGGATAATGCCGATGGTAGAGTGCATGCAGGGGCACCTTGCCTCGAACGCTACGGTCACATTCCAAAAGCACCTACCACAACCAATAATCGAGCCGAAATTGCAGCCGTTCTCGCCGTGCTAAGTCTTGCGCCTCCTACATCGCCGCTCTTCATTTATAGCGATAGTGAATACACCATCAAAGTCGCTCAGGGAACCTATCAGATGAAGGCCAATCCCGACCTGTGGGCAATCTATCGCAAGTTACTCGGCTATCGCAAGCAACCGCCCAAATTCGAGTGGGTACGTGGTCATGCAGGGCACGAGCATAACGAACGCGCCGACGAACTCGCCGGACTCGGAGCATGGAACAACGATCATGCAGCCTATGAACGCTGGCAGGCGTCACAGGCACCAGAGGCGCATAATGCTCCATCCTCACCTGAAATGATTGCTCTACGCAATAAGGTGCAAAAGCTACAAGCGATATTCTCTGGTATCGCTACTGATAGCCCTCGCGTGAGTACACAGGAGCGTTCGTTTATCAACGATATGGCGAAACGGCTGCAAAAGAACAATTTTGCACCCAGCGATAAGCAACGCAACTGGGTCAATGTGTTAGTAAAAAAGTATAAAGTTGAATAACAAGCAAGTACAGGCAGACCACAAGGGTCTGCCTGTACTTGCTTGTTATTCAACTCTGTTAGTGTGATAGAATGCAAGCGGATTAGGTATGTTTCTCTGCGCTCCGCAGACTAATAGAAAGAAGTGCCGCATTGTATCCAGAACTCGCTACCCGTTTCAAAAACCTATTACAGTTAGAGCATGTCCCCGTAGGTATGGCTTTTGTGCAAGAGGTGCCAACCTCTATCGAGCATAAGACGACGCATGTTCCTTCCGCCTGTACATTCTGGCGTCTCGCAGAGCAAGATGTTTTTTATGCCACAGGCGAAGATCATAAAGAATGCCCCATTGGGATGATGACAATGGGTTTTACCATGCCAGAGTCCGATCAGCAACGCGCTCAGAACCTTGTGGGTACAATGGCAAGCGTGCAGTATTTTTCGCCAGCAGAAGTTGCCGCACTCCCCACTGTTCAGAAGCCACATGAGTATATCGTGTATGGACGCCTCGATCAGTTGCCCGTCGAGCCTGATGTTGTCCTATGTCGTCTGAACGTGCAACAGGCAATGCTTGTCGCCGAAGCACTTGGTAAGGTCGATTGGTTGCAAGGCGGACAGACCGCGTTTGGGCGTCCAACCTGCGGCGTTATTCCACGCACACTGCAAAAGGACGAGGTGTCGATGAGTTTTGGCTGCGTTGGCGCACGTACCTATGTCGAGATGACGCCCAGTGAAATGATTCTGACTATTCCAGGCGAGCAATTTCCCGATTTGGTGGATAAGCTTGACGTTATTGTCAATGCGAACAATGCGCTTGAACCATATCACGAGCAACAGAAAGCGACCTATGTTGCCTGATTGCTCGTAGGAGGCGGACTTGAATACATTCCAGGTTGCACGTCTCTGTACGCTTTTTTCGCTTGGAGAGCCGCTACAAGAGCCGCAGGCCGTACATGGCGGCCTGCTACATCGTATGTGGCGTCTACAGACCTCGCGCGGCACGTTCGCGGTAAAGCAACTCAATCCTGCTATCATGCGAAAGCCAGAGATACGAGGTGCCTATAGGCTCACCGAGCGTGTCGCGGCTGCAATGGTTACTCATGGTGTTCCCGCCGCCGCTGCCCTCAAAGGCGAGGGCAATGACGGCACTGTGCAAGAAATTGGCGACGACACCTTTCTCGTCTACAACTGGGTTGATGGCGAGACGCTTTCAATTAAAGCCGCCGCACCGGAGAGTACTCGCCTCATTGGTACAATCTTGGCACGAATGCATAGCTTACCCCAACAGCAGTTTCTCGAACTGGCACCTCTGCATTGGGAGTCATTCTCCGAGGACGAGTGGGACATGCTCACGTTCCAGGCGGCTGATAGAGACATTCCCTGGGCGCAACAAGTTCGCAATGCCCTTCCTCTGCTCAACGAATGGAACAGGTTGTACACAGAGGCGATTGCAATTCTGAGCCAGACTACTGTTGTTAGTCATCGTGACCTCGATCAGAAGAACGTGTTGTGGCGCGATACCGCGTCGCCAGTGGTGATTGATTGGGAGGCGGCTGGCCTGACGAATCCAACAATGGATGTCGTTGGCGCAGCCCTCGCGTGGAGTGGACAAAGTGTACAGCCGCCGCAAGAGGATAGCTTTCATGCGCTGCTCGAAGGCTACGTCTCAGAAGGAGGCGTTATACACGGTTCTGGCATCGTAGCGATGTACGGTGTGATCGGTAACTGGCTCGGCTGGCTGCTCTTCAACATGCATCGCTCACTTGGAGAGTCGGTCAACACGGAAGAGGAACGCTTGCTTGGAATACGCGAAACGACCAGTACGCTTTCAACGCTACGCGCTTTAGCTTCTAATGCCGAGAAGTGGGCACGCTGGGTAGACCAGTATCGACAAGGTAACGTCAATTTATAGACTCTCTGCTCACAGGAGGACCGTCATGGCTGTTTCTGTCAATGCATTTGTACAGTCGATTGGCAAGTCTTTTTCTGACTCATTTGGCGATATTGTCTTTGGTATGGAAGATGGAACCGTCTCTATCTTTGGGCTTGTCTTTGGCGTTGCAGCTAGCTCCACCAGTAGTTCTGCTGTGTTGCTTGCGGGTGCTACGGGTGCAATTGCAGCGGCGGTTTCTATGATGGCTGGCACCTATCTCGATGTCTCTACAACGCGCGATCAGACACAGGCGCAAATAGCGCACGAGAAAGGCGAGATTGAGAACAAGCCACAAGAGGAGTATCAGGAAGTTACGCAAAGACTCCGCACCGCAGGTTTTACAGAGCAGGATACCACGACGATTCTGTCAGTGTTACAGCGCACTCCTAACGCGCTTTTGCGTTTCGAGACCGCTTTCGAGTTACACAAAAGTACGGTGCAACAGAACCCCTGGGTTCAGGCAATATGGATGTTCGTTGCCGACCTGATCGCGGCATCCATACCAGTCATTCCATTTGCGATCTTGCCTCTCGCTTCTGCGCGAATTCTTTCGGTCATCGTCACCGCAATTCTACTTATTCTGCTTGGCGTTGGTCGCGGCATCGTTGGCAAGCGCAATGTGCTGATTACGATTGTCGAGACGGTTGGTATTGCGACAGCAGCAGCAGTCGCAGGTTTCTTGATCGGCAAACTTGTTGCTGGCTAGATAACTGAGGGAGAGAGTAACCCTGCAAGCAATTTATGATGCTTTCCTAAACAAAAACGCTGTGATGGGCAGGATGACAATGAGTAGCCCAATCAGCCCTACACTCAGCAATTGCGTGATATTGTCTTGCATTCGCTCCGACTCACGCAGCGAACGACCTGCAAGCACAAAGCCCGACGTTTGCCCTTTGAATTGCGTCACCACAACCGCGCTCCGAACTCCTGCTTGCGGTTGCCACGTTATACGATCCTCGCCGCTCTGCCGTACCGAATCGAAGACGCCCGACGGCATCGTTGGCATTTGACCATTGAGTTGCCCTGATGAAGCAATCGGCTTGCCATTTGTATCAAAGACGACAACATAAGACGCAAGGCTAGTAGCAATATCAACCTTATTTGCGGGCACAACATTTTGAATGCTCTGTCCCGCCGCCAAACTTGCTGCCGCATCCTCAGCCATCTGCACCTGTGGGTCGTTCGCACTCTGGCGAATAACCTGCTGTATCGTTGCCGCCAGCAGAACCCACAGCCCAACGATAACAATACCGACCAGTATCCAATACTTTACCGTTGTTCTCACAATCCGTAACACTGTTTTCATAGTATAAAAACATCCTTTATAATGTTATTGTTATTCATTAGCATACTCGACACCTCATCTTTATACGAGGTTTTGGGTGTTGTCGGCAATGGGTTTGTGTGCTTTTATGTGAAGATTATCCACAAAAGGAGATATGTGCATTATGAAACGGCTCATCCTCTTCTCGTTAGCAACAGAGCAAATAAGACGAAATATCGTGCCTCTTCTGTTTCCACGAGAAATTCAGTACAAAGTATTTGCCTACTGAGGCGAATCATGATGATATTTATAGTTAGTTGACATTTCTTTTCTAAAAGATGAAGATTACTAGAGAAATAATTAGTAGCAAACTTGCCAGCGATATCACAAGGAAACAAGATATGACCACTACTGAAAAACACGTTGTTGAGGAGCAGTTGACGGCACCCAAACCAGAACGCAACCCAGGCATGCCGCTCGATATGGATTGGGTACGGGCTGTGCAGATCAATCGTAGCGCGGTTGAGCGGCGTGCAGCAACGTTGCCAACGCGTCGTACTGTTAAGAAGGAGTGGCAGGCGGCGTGGCTCCTGCGAGCGATTACCTGTATCGACCTCACGACTCTTGCAGGCGATGATACGCCAGGAAACGTACTACGTCTATGCGCCAAAGCTCGACAGCCTGTGCGTCATGAACTGCTTGATGCAATGGGAATGGGTACCTATCCGCTCAAAGTGGGTGCGGTCTGTGTCTATCACAATCTTGTTCCTGTCGCGGTAGATGCACTACGCGGCTCGGATATTCCCGTTGCCGCCGTCTCGACAGGTTTTCCAGCAGGGCAGAATCCATTGCCGCAGAAGCTAGGCGAGATCGAGGCATCAGTCAAAGCTGGTGCAAGCGAGATTGATATCGTGATTTCACGCGCTCACGTCTTGACAGGCAACTGGCAAGCTCTCTATGACGAGGTGAAAGCCTTCCGTGCGGCATGTGGGGAAGCACATATGAAAACAATTCTTGCCACACACGAGCTAGCAACTCTGAATAATGTTGGTAAAGCAAGCCTCGTGTGTATGATGGCGGGTGCCGATTTTATCAAAACATCGACGGGCAAAGAACCCGTCAACGCAACGCTTCCCGTTGGTCTGGTCATGGTACGTGCCATCCGTGACTATTACGAGCAGAGAGGCTACAAAGTTGGCTTCAAACCTGCTGGCGGCATTCGTAGCGCGAAGGTTTCGCTCGACTGGCTCTCCCTGATGAAAGAGGAGCTGGGCAACGAGTGGCTAAGTAACACTTTGTTTCGTATTGGTGCAAGTGGCTTGCTCTCCGATATCGAGCGTCAACTATCGTACTATGTGACGGGTCATTATGCTGCTGCGAATCACAATCCAATGGTGTAAGTGGAGATTGTTCTTCATGAGTGAAACACAAAGTAAAGACGAGAAGCGACCTTTGATTTTACACGGTGAGCGCATATATTTACGTCCTCCTACAACTGATGATGCGTTTCCTGTCTACGAGTGGGAAAATGATGATGAGGTATGGAGGTATGATCGGCAACGATCTCATGAACCCGATTTCGGTACGTTTCTCACAACTTTTGATCGAGAATGTGAGGATGTACCTAGCAATAAGCATAAATACAGGTTCATCATTGAAGACGAAAACCATGTAGCTATCGGTTTCATTGGCTACTTCAATCTGACCTACATAAATCGAGATACTGCGATGGGACAGGTGGAGATTGGTGTAGGATTAGGAGAGAAGACGCGCTGGGGACAGGGTTATGGATCGGATGTGATTCGCACACTTGCGACCTATCTTTTTACGCAACCGCATATTATTCGTGTTTACGCACTTACTGCGCCAAATAATCAGGCGGCACGTCGCGCCTTTGCTAAAGCCGATTTTGTCGAGGTTGGGCAAACAAGAGACCTGTGGATAGAGTTGGAACGACTAAGAGAAGTGGACATCGAGGAAGAAAATGAGTATAAGTGATATCTTTGAAACAATGACATACGGCCCCGCACCAGAGTCAGCATCAACCGCGCTCGCGTGGATTGAGGAGCGACAGCCGTTTGGCCTCTTCATCAATAATCAGTGGACTAAACCCACGAGCGGTCAGTATCTCGACAGCATCAATCCCGCCACTGGTAAAGTGCTGGCTCAGGTCGCCTCAGCCACTAATGCTGATGTCGATACGGCGGTTGCGGCTGCACGAACAGCCTTCACGTCATGGAGCAAGTTATCAGGTCATGCACGCGCACGTTACCTCTATGCAATCGCACGCCAGATTCAGAAGCACTCGCGCCTATTAGCTGTACTCGAAACCTTAGACAATGGCAAGCCCATTCGTGAGACGCGTGACCTTGACATTCCACTCGTCGCCCGTCACTTCTATTATCATGCAGGATGGGCGCAGCTTATGACCTCCGAACTTCCCGACTACGAGCCAGTTGGCGTGGTCGGGC
>CAXUGH010000152.1:5856-11886 GCA_964250365.1 uncultured Ktedonobacteraceae bacterium | reverse complement strand
CCTTCGATAAGAGCCGAGAAGAAAAAAACGAAGATAGCACTGGTCAGGTCTGCCTGTGGTGAAAGACGGTGTGGTTGCGTTGGTTTTCCGCCAAGATTGGCGAGGCTCAAAGCCAGGATTATCCAAGGGATAAGAGTAGCGAAGGTGCCGACAAGCGTTTGTCGCAATGTCCAGGGAGTCTGCTCTACTTTTTGCTCAACCACAATATTCTCTTTCGCCTTTCCGCATACAATTATACCATAAGAGGTACCTGTTTGTCTGTAGGAAAGCTGCTATTTTCCTAAGAATCATATGGTATACTACCCACAGAACAAAATTCTCCGTAGCACAAATGAGGAAGGATAATCCCTTTGGCGGGCACAATAGATAGCAATCCATCTGAAAACTCGAACTGGCGTAGACATAGAAATGCTTGCCCATACTATCGTGAGCGTTGGTTTCCCTACAACGACGTTGCAAAGGGTGAACCAATGTATCAAGTCTTCTGTCTCAAAAACACTCCTCCGGTCACGCAAGAGGAGCAGGAAAAATGCTTCAAGAGTAAGACCTGTTGCTGGCGTCTCACCGAAAGCAAGCGAACTAAGCGTACCGCTCCTACCGAAGAAACGGCCTCAGCCACACATTAAATACACATCATTATTCATAATACGACCACGACCAGACGCATGCGTCTGCTCGTGTTCGTATTCTGAATAATGATGTCTATTCGTGAATCCAGCGTTCGTTGGCTGTAGAGTAGCTGACCAATTCTTCTGGTTTGAAGAATAGGGCAATCTCTTTCGCGGCATTCTCCGAGCTATCGGAGCCGTGAATGATGTTGAAGCCAATTTCGAGGGCATAATCGCCGCGAATTGTGCCAGGAGCGGCCTCGGCTGCGTTGGTTGCACCCATTGTGGTGCGGGCAACGCTAATAGCCTTTGGACCTTCCAACACACCTACGACGACGGGACCAGAGGTGATATGCTTGACGAGGCCGTTGTAAAACGGCTTACCTTGATGTACGCCATAGTGTTGCTCGGCGAGTTCGGGCGTAATTTGAATAAGCTTGAGGGCGGCGAACTTGAGTCCACGCTTCTCGAAACGGGTCAACACGTCGCCGACAATGCCACGCTGCACGCCCTCAGGTTTGACGATAATAAGTGTCTGCTCCATAAAAAATGGTAGCTCCTTCATTCGATATTAGTAGCTTGCGACCAGCTGCATAATCTGGCGGCAAACTTTTTTCATTTCCAAGCGGATGCGTCCGATGTTACCGGAACCGCGCGTTGTCACCACGAGAATGAGATCATCCGCCTCTTCCATTTGAATGGTCCCATTCTTTGTCTCGATAATCATGCGACGAGTGTCGCCTTGATTGATCTGTGAGGTATAGTTGGTAGTGGAGCCGAAGGCGGCTGCCGACATCGCCCCGATGACTTCCTCATCTTCGCTGTGTAACGTTCCAGAGACGATCAGGCCATCTTTCCCTACGACAATTGCTCCGTCCACGTCATCCAGATCGGTCAAGCGTTGCAGAATAGTTTCCACATTCGACCCCTTTCTCTTTATGTTTGTTCTCTGCTAGACTTTCGCCTTCTTTGCCATAGTCAACGCCTTATTATATGCCTCCATCGCTTGCAGATACTCACCTTGACGCATATAGGCATCACCCAGGACACGATAGCCCGCCGAATAATTAGGTGCGAGTTTCAGCAGTGCCCGTACATTGCTCACCACATCGTCGAGAAGTTCCGGGGCACTTTTGATGATGACGCGATACTCTTGCATCGCCTCGTCATAGTCGCCGACCAGTTGATGTTGATAACCCTTGATGAGACGCTCTTGAAAATTACGTGTACTATTTCCGCTAGCTCCCATTGTTCTACCATCACCATTACGGCTCGTCGTTTGTTGTGCTAATGGAGCAGTTGTGCGGCGTGACATCGCTTGTAGACGCACGGCTGGACGTTTCATAGTCGTCTCAAGCTCGCTCTCGAAGAAGGCGTCACGACCAGTAGGGGCAAGAGGTGCCTCCTCTTGTGGCTGTGTATAGCTTGGTTCAAAAGCAGGGAAAGCAGACGGCACTTCGACAGAATTTGGGAACACCTGCTCTTGCGGCTCAACATATTGCTGTGTAGGTGTCGAGTCGAACGCTAGCTTGCCAGGAACTTCAACGGATTTTGGCGCGGTGTACCGAGTTTCCAACTCCGTGTCAAGAGATGGCGCAGGGACAGAGCGTAGTTGAGACATCCATGATGGCTCTTCGTCGGGAGCATTCGTTGTAGACGTTTCGTGTGCGGCTGACTGCACCAGCTCCTGAGATGGATACGCTGGTTGCGTATACGGAGTCGTAAAATTGCCCAATTGAGCCAGAGCCGACGAGAGCGTCGAATCATCGGAATAAGGAAGCTGGTACGGCTCCTCATTTGAGGTAACTTCTTCAGGCAGCTGTAACTCTTCGTTGGCTGGCTCTTGTTCCTGTGATTGTGCGATGGCAGAAAGGGTGTTCGGTTCCAGTGGAACAAAGCCCTGTGAACGTAAGCTATCTTCCAAGCTTTCAAGCGTATTTACGACTGTTTGCTCTGGTTGTTCCGTCATCTCTGGCTCTGGAGACAGATATTGTGACCAATCATGAGTATCGGCTTGAGTTTCGGGAGCGGTAGACTGCGACGTATTCAACCATGCATAAGCATCATATGTTGGTTGAGTTTCGGCTACAGGAGCGGGTTCAGGCTCTACATGTGTATTCTGTGTAGGTTCTGACTCAGCAACAGGTGATGGTTCAGGAGACACTACAGAAGCTTCCGACGTTGTAGCTGACGCAACCGACGGTTGAGCAGACTGCTCAGGCATCTCTGCCCCTATTTCCGTCGCACCAATCGATTTTAGCCATGCTGGACCAAAGGAAAGTCCCTCTTCGTCATCGTCTACTTTGGGAGTAGAAACTTCGGGTGCCGAGACTTCGGGAGCATTTAAGGATGACTGTAATGCTTCATGCCATGACGCATCGGATGTTTCATCTTCGGTCTTTGTTTCCACCGTCTGCTGGAGAGCAGATGGAGCAACTACTTCTTCCGCTACTGGTTGCGTTTGCTCAGGAACATCAGCCGCAGGTTTCTGTTCATCGGGCGTTAGCATACTGAGCCATGATGGTGGAGCGGAAGAGGTCGAAGGTTCCTGAATGGCTGACATCCACGAAGGATTGACGTTATCAGTTAAAGCTGTCTCTTGCTGCCAAATTGGTTCTGAATCCAATGGAGTAAGATGGCTCAAGTCATCATTCCAGGCAGACGCTTCCTGTTGTTCAGGTGCCAATGCTCCATTGTTTACAGGGGGCATAGACCAGCCATTCAACTGGAAATCGTCAGACGACTGAGAAGAAGACGATTTCTGCTCCTGCTCTGTCTGTTCGGGGAGCGTCCACGCTTCGTTATTCCCAAAGGTGTCGTGCGACCATGTGGGAAGCAGGGATGGGTCTGATGCAGACTGTTGTCGTGAGTCGGGTGTAAGTGTGTCTGTGCCACCACTGTTCCAGGTATCCAGAGTGTTCCAATCGAAAGGACTATTTGAGGTAGAGGTACCATTTAAGAGTGCATCCGGTACAACTACGCCGCCTTCCGATACTGGCACCTGTGCAAATACAGGCTCAGGGGAAAGTATCTTGTTCGCGCTCTGGCCGGTCTCTACGACAGAAGGTGCTTTATTTAATAGTTTGAGGAAGGGATGTCCAGGCTGGCTCATCATCATGTCTTCAAAGAGTTCTTGCGCCATCGACAGATCGGGGTCGAGCATCTGGGCGCGTTGCACATACTCTTTCGCCTGTTGCATATCTCGTGGAGCGGTAATATGTGCAAGAATAAGCAGTGCCTTGACACACCCTGGCACGTCTCGCAGGGCTTGTAGCGCGACCTGTTCCGCCTCATCATACATCTCCTCGCGCCAGTATGTTTCGAGAAGTCCGGTGCGTGCATCCAGACGGTCAGGGCTAACCGCGAGTACTGCGTCCCACTCTTGCGTCGCTTGCGGAAGCAGACCGCCACGCATATAGAGTCGCGCAAGCCCTGCCCGTGAGAACATAAAGCCTTGTTGACCAGTTTTAGCACTCAACATGTTGAATTGTTGACGAATGTGACGATTGCCCCGGCTCAACTCATATGCCTGCTGGTAGCAGTCTAATGCAGTATCGAAGTCGGAGGTACGTTCACTGATGAGGGCACGGTCACAGTAAGCAATCACGTTCTCTGGATCGTTTGTCAATATCCAATCGAGAGCCTGCTGCGCCTCATCCGTATGGCCTTGTGCAAGGTACACTTCACCTAAGAGCCGTTGCACTTCTAACGACTCTGGAAACTGAGTGAGAACATGTTGACAATCTTTCGCAGCCTCGTCAACACGTCCTGAGCCGAGTGCATCTTCTATTTCCTGTAAATATTCCCGAAGCGTTACTTGTGCCATAAAGCCTGTATCTCCTCTTCCTGCGTTACTCGTGAATAAGCAATTTCTGAATATCGTTGGTCTGATAGGTGTTGCTCGGACCAATGAGAGCCAGACGACGCCATTCAGGAGCAAAGCAGGTTCGCGCGACACGCAAGATATCTGGTACCGTTACTGCATCGACAAGAGCGACCATCTCGTCGATATCGCGCACTCTATTCTGTAAACATTCCTGGCCCCCTAGCCAGGAGGCAACTTGTTGTGTCCCTTCCAGCCCTAGCAAGATGCCACCTCGCACATAGGCTTTGATACGTTGTAACTCGTCGGCAGGAACAGGAGTCTCGGTGAGGCGTCTCAATTCTGCGCTAATGGCACGAACAACGTCTTCCGTTTGTGAGGGATCAACGCCAGCACTGATAACAAGACTACCAGTTTCCGCGTAACTATTCAGATAACTACCAATATCATAGGCCAGACCTTGTTCCTCGCGCACCGATTGAAACAAACGAGAACTCATACCATCACCTAGAATGGCATTGATGAGTAGCAATGGATAATGGTCGGGTGAGCCATAGGCGTTGCCCAGCGTTGCTATACACACATTGGTTTGCTCGGTATCTTTTTCGACAATGCGAATCGGATGTGCATTCTGCGGAGGCAAGCTCTCGGCGTATGTAGGTATTTCGCGTTGCTGCCAATCTCCGAAAAGCTGTTGAACAAGCTCAAGCACTTGCTCATGTTGTACGTTACCGGCAACACTGATAACAAGCGAATTGGGGCGATAATAGGTGTCCAGGTAGGCAAGCATATCGCTGCGCTGTAGCCCCGAAACCGACTCGATTGTGCCCGCATCATCTCTTCCGAGAGGAAGAGCAGGCCACATAGTCTCATCAACGAGCAGGTTGACCCATTCCTGAGGATCATCACGCGTTGCACTCAGTTCTTCAATGATGACACTGCGCTCTTTCTCAATCTCGGCGGGGTCGAACAGAGGGTAGCGCACCATGTCTGCCAGCACGGTCATAACGGCAGACAGCTCTTCGCCGGGCACACGGGCGGTATAGCTCGTAACCTCTTTGCCCGTACTCGCATTGAACGTACCGCCGACGCCCTCAATCGCCTCGGAAATCAGGCGTGCGGTAGGATAGTTGCGTGTCCCTTTGAAAAGCATGTGTTCTATAAAATGTGAGATGCCAGCGATAGAATTCTGCTCATAGCGCGAACCGCATCGAAAGAAAAATGCAATACTGGCGGAGCGCATTCCTGGCATAGAGGCAGTGAGTAAACGTAAACCATTGGGCAGCGTTGTTCGCTCATACTTCATTAAAAATATGTCGCGGTTTCTCTTTCTTGACGCGAGAAGCCGTCTCTCCTTATATACCCTAGCTAACAGACCTATAATACTTACTTATTTATCAACGCACGTTGGCATGAATATCTACATATGTTCCTTGTCTTCCAGCATTATAGACTGTTTCCGATACCATCGCAACACAAGCCGATGAAAAAGTGTACTCCTATAGCCCATTTGGGTATAGTTGAGCAGCATTCAGATAGGAAGAGTTTGGGGGGGGGGGGGGGGGGGGGGGTGGGGGGGACGCCGTATGACTATTAGTT
>CAXUGH010000152.1:4035-5846 GCA_964250365.1 uncultured Ktedonobacteraceae bacterium | reverse complement strand
TTTTCCACCACTATACACCTGCTGCCCGCCCCCCACCCCGCCCCCCCCCCCCCCCCCCAAACTCTTCCTATCTGAATGCTTAGAATAAACCGACATCGTTTGCTATATCGCCGAGGCCGCCGAGCAGTCCTTCGTCTTCACGGCGATGATGGTGGTGATGCTCGTAGCCGTCATAGTTATAATCTCTATCACCCTCGATACGATTCTCAACGCCATGCAGAAGCATCTCGCCGCCGATGACCGCCGCTGCTCCACCAAGGGCACCCATCGCCATATTGCCACCGTTGCCTTGCAGGAAGTTCCCAGCACCGCCAAACATACCCTGTTGTCCCTGCTGAGGCATGTTTGCAGGAGTAGGTACCACACCAGCGAGGCTGGTATGGCAACTTGGGCAGTTGGGTGTACCCAGCGGAGACATCGCCATACAGACGGGGCAACGTAGGGTCATGGGTTGCTGACCGACCATCGGCTGTTGCTGGTAGCCACCTTGATTGTACTGCTGAGGATATTGAGGTTGCCCATACTGAGGTTGTCCATATTGTTGTGGATATTGCTGCTGTCCGTATTGTGCCTGTGAATACTGTCCCTGCTGAGCGGTAAGTGGACTACCACAGCCACCACAGAATCGCATATCAGGAGTATTTTGTTTGCCACAGTTATTGCAGAATACTGGTGCTGCCGCGACAGGTTGCACGGCTGCAACGGGTGCTTTCATATTCTGTCCACAGTGAATGCAGAATGCGTTCTCCATCGGCACCATCTGTTGACATGTCGGACAGGGGCGCGTTGCTGGCTGCGTCTGAGCAACAGGTTGAGCTGCCTGTAAAGCCGAGCCGCAATGCATACAGAACGCGGCGTTAGTCCTCACCTCACCACCACAGCGTGGACACGTTGTCATGGCGGCAGCATTTACTACAGGAGTTGCAGTTTGTTGTACAGGCGTACCACATTGCGGGCAAAATTTTTTGCCAGTGACATCGCTGCCACAAGATGTACAGGTCGTCATTTATTTTTTCCTGCCTTTCGCATACCGCAAGAATTATACATTGCTTATTTCTACTGTCTACTTTGTTGGACGTAGTGTAGCACAGTTCGCCCAATTCGTCGAGATTTTATAATACAGCACTCGCCATATTCAGGCCGCGTGCGGCCTGAATATGGCGAGTGCTGTATATGTAATGTTATTCTGCTAACAATTCTTCGATCTTCTCTTCGATGGTGATGGCGGAGGGGAAGAACGCCTCCTCTTCGGCAGAGTTGTAAGGTGCCGCAGGAGCCTTGATTGCAGAGATGAAGGCGGGTGTGCTATCCAGGTCGTAGAAGCAGTTTTCGACAATCCACGAATGGATGTGGCGTCCGTAGCTGGTCAGGTCGGACTCCTCCGTGACGACAAGCACGCGGTTGGCCTCTTTCACTGCTGCTGCTACCGCTGCCTCGTCAAATGGCGCGAGGGTTCGCAGGTCAACGACTTCGATGGCTCCGCCATCTTGTTGTACGATGTTCGCGGCGGCGGTACACGCCTCAAGCACCATCACGCCCCACGCGATAATCGCAAGCTTTGTCGATCCCTCGCCAATGCGTAAACGCCGCGCCTTGCCTAGTGGAAGCGTGTAGTAGCCATCAGGCACATTCCAGTATTCTGCCATTGCCGCGATGATTTGACCGCTGCTGTCCTTGGGCGGCTCGGAGCGATAGAGACGACCGCGCTCAAGAAATGCGACGGGCGACTGGGCGCGTGCCGACTCCAAAAGCAGTCCTTTGGCGTCAAAGGGAGTCGAGGGGCACACGGTAATCATTCCTGGTACCGTCGT
>CAXUGH010000152.1:0-3935 GCA_964250365.1 uncultured Ktedonobacteraceae bacterium | reverse complement strand
CCGAAGACGCCACCCTTTGGACTACCTACATCTTGCCCATAGACAAAGAAGTTGGGGTCACGCTGCGCCAGTTCCACGAGTGCCTCGTTGATGGCTCCAAGCATGGTTATCGGACGTCGTGCGCCGCGTGGTGTATTCTCTTGCCACTGCGGGACATAGAGAACGTGATGCATCACGCGATCAGCCGTTGGCTCTGGCTCCTGTAGCACCTCGGCCTCGATGCGCTCTAACTCGTTACGCACCTCGCGCCGAATCACGTCGATATCGCTTTCTTGTAACTGTCCATTTTCGACGAGCCACTTTCCAAAATTCTTCACTGGGTCTTTAGTTGCCGTCGTCAGTTCGATCTCTTCGCGTTTGCGATACGACTTGATATCAGTACTGCTCGAATGAGCATCCAGCAAACCAAGACGAAGATGCATCAGGACGGGACCTTCGGAGCGAACGTGCTGAGCAAGTCGCTTCGTGGCCTCATATGTTGCCATGACATCAGTTCCATCAACCTCTTCCGCATAGAGGCCAGCACCCTTCGCATACTCAACGAGAGAGCCACCCCACTGAATAGACGATTGTGCGGTGATTGCCCAACCATTATCTTCGACGACCATGAACACTGGAAGCTTATGCACACCAGCCTGTCGCAACAGGACATTGAAATCATTTGTCGCAGTAGCACCATCGCCGCCTGTATACAGGACAATATCGTGTTCGTTCTCGCGCTGAATAGCGTAGCCAAAGCCGCCCGCGAAGGGCGCAAGGCCAGCAATCTCACTGAAGCCTGGCAGAATGCGATGCTTTTTACTGCTATAGTGCGACGGCATATTGCGTCCTGCAATCGGACCAGTGATACGCGAATAGGCTTCGCGCAAAGGAGCAGCCACATCGCCCGTTCGCTGTAACCACGCCGCTAAATCACGGTAGTAGAGAGCCAGCCAGTCGTTGTTGTCGAGCGCAGCCACTACAGCCGCCATCGTCTCATGACCAGCACAGCCGATATAGAAGGGGTATTTACCCTGTGTCTTGCGTGTTTTTAAGAGATCATTTGTCACTCTAGCAGTTACCATTGTGCGATAGAGCGCAACCACATCCAGCGACGGTGCAGGCGTGTCCGTCTCTACTGATCGAGTATGAAGTGTCATTCCTAAATTTCTCCTTAATGTCGTCATTGACATTTTTTTGACCTAACCGCTAGGCATACTACATTTTTCCCTCTCATTATAAAATCGGTAACGCGGAAAAGCAATATGAGCAGGAAATAGACCTCTACCCTTTGATACGTTGCGTCTCATCATTTCGCGTCGTACAATGTACCTACGATTCGATGGGCCTTCGTAGGGACCAGATGTATCGCGTCCGTATGCGATTTATCGCATATATTTCGTTTGTTGTACAACCTATAGCCGATAAATCGGCTTAGGACGCGATACATCTGGTCCCTACGAAATCCTTAACAACACGGCTATAAGAAGCATGACTTTGTTATGAAAGAGGACTTCTTGACGCACGCTCCTTTGAGTGTCCAACTGGCAAAAAATTTATATGAGCGCATGGTGTTGACGCGTCTTGTAAACGATGCTCTCTGCCGATTACATGCTGAAGAGTCTTCGATGTCCTACGTCAGTTGTCGAGGCTATGAGGCGGCACAAATTGGAAGCGCGATGTGCATTGAAGTGGGGCAGGATTTTACGTTGCCTTGCACTTGTGACCTCGGTGTCGTTTTGACTATAGGAATGACGCCGTATGAGGTCTTTCGCACTCATCTTGATTCAGAGGCTGCACTTCAACAGACACATTGGAGCTATCATAAACATAATACTGTCACTGGTGCTGCTCCTGTCGCCACACAAATACTTCATGCTGCTGGCATTGCTTTTGCTGCTAAGTTGCGTAAAGCGAACGCTGTCACCATCGCGTATTGTGGTGATGATGTAGTCGGAGAGCAGGATTTCCTTGAGGGTGTGCGCTTCTCTGCTCTGCACAATCTACCAATCCTCTTTATTTGCGAACATGTCTGTCAAAATGCACTCACGACCTCGTGTTTAGATAAAAAGATGTTGCCGGAGAACTTGACGCATTACGCGATAAATGGTACAGATGTACATGAGGTCTACATGGTAATGCAGCAAGCGATGCAGTCAGTACGTGCAGGACAGGGACCGGTTTTGCTTGAAATATTTGTTGCTCAATCATCAAATCCACTTCTTTATGCCGAGCGGTATATGCACACGCAAGGGATATGGGATGAAGAATGGGCAGCACAAATTTATTCGCGTCTACAAACAGAAGTTGAGCAGGCAATGCATGATGCCGTGCGTGACATCCAAAATACTACAGAGAAAAGGCTTGACGCCTCTTTCAATTCGTAGGAGAGAGTTGCTTTTATGGCACAAAACATTTTTCCAAAGACGATTTATTACGGCGGCGATTACAACCCTGAGCAGTGGCCTGAAGCGGTATGGACAGAGGATATGCGGCTGATGAAGCTGGCGCAGGTCAATATGGTTTCGGTCAATATTTTCTCGTGGGCGATGCTCGAACCTCGACCTGATACTTATCATTTCGAGCAGTTAGACCGCATTATGGATATGCTGGCGCAAAATGGCATAGCCGCCGATCTTGCGACAGCGACGGCCTCGCCGCCGATGTGGATGGATCGCCTGTATCCCTCGATGCTTCCTGTGACACGCAACGGGCGGCGTATGTCGCACGGCTCACGTCAGCACTATTGCCCCAACAGTCCCGATTATCGCCGTAAGTCTGGGGCGTTGGTACAGAGGCTCGCCGAACGCTACGCACAACATCCTGCGCTCACTATGTGGCATTTGAACAACGAATACGGCTGCCATACGCCCGTGTGTTATTGCGACAACTGTGCGGATGCATTTCGTGTATGGTTGCAGGAACGCTATCAGTCACTAGAGAGCCTCAATGACGCGTGGGGGACGAGCTTTTGGAGCCAGCGTTACTACGAGTGGGAGGATGTGCTTCCACCACGCGTTACACCTGCACAGAACAATCCTACACACAGCCTCGACTACTGGCATTTCATGTCCGACTCGCTACTCGGCTGTTATCGCGTCGAGGAAGATATTCTAAGAGCGGTCACGCCAAATATCCCTTTGACAACAAACCTCATGGTTGGCTTCAAGCCTGTCGATGCCTTCGTATGGGCACCACATATGGATGTCATCTCGTTTGACATGTATCCACCGATATCGGCGAAACCCTGGGAAGTAGCCTTTCCACACGATCTCATGCGTTCGCTCAAGGGAAAACCGCATCTGGTGATGGAGCAAAGCCCAAGTCAGGTCAATTGGCAGCCGCAGAATCCCCACAAACGTCCCGGTCGTATGCGCCTTCATAGCATGCAAGCAATCGCGCATGGAGCCGATGGCGTCATGTTTTTTCAATGGCGTCAGTCGGAGGCAGGCGCGGAGAAGTTTCACAGCGCGGTTGTGACGCATGAGGGCAGCGAACATACGCGCATCTTCTCACAGGCGGAACAGGTCGGAGGCTACTTACAAAAACTCGCGCCCGACGTGACCGGTTCACGCGTTCCCGCTCAGGTCGCTATCCTAATGGATTGGCAGAACTGGTGGGCAGTCGAATATCAACCAGGTCCAAGTGACCGCCTGTACTACTGGATGCAGCTTCTACCCTACTATCGTGCATTTCACAAGTACAATATCGCGGTCGATGTTGTCGCGCCCGATAGCGACCTGAGCAAGTATAACCTCGTTCTCGCGCCGACGCTCTACATGATTCGTCCAGGTGTTGCCGAGAACCTTGAGCAGTTTGTCGAGCGCGGTGGCACGTTCCTCACAACCTACTTCAGTGGTATCGTCGATGAAAACGACCACGTAATGTTGGGAGGCTATCCCGCGCCACTACGCAAGCTGCTAGGCATTCATGTCGAAGAGTTCGATCCTCTCACG
>CAXUGH010000151.1:0-11929 GCA_964250365.1 uncultured Ktedonobacteraceae bacterium | reverse complement strand
AGTGGTCACGCACACCGACGATTGTCGCTTCGCTGTCTAGCTTCGCATATGTACGTAACTTCGCGGGAATAACCATACGCCCCTGTGCGTCTAGCTCTATCTCGCTTGCGCTTGGATAGATGCGCCGCTCGAAGTCGCGTAGCTCCTCGCTTGTCCGACCCGCCACCAGTTCATTCGACTTCTCTTCCCAGCGATCAAGCAAATACACCGCAAGACATGTGCCCATGCCTTTGCTCAAAACGGCTCCACGACCCGCCTGGATTTGTGCGCGAAACTTCGCGGGCACCGCCATGCGTGCTTTCGTGTCGATTGTATGCTCGTATTCGCCGAGAAACATCATTCCCTTTTCTTCCTTGATGCAGCGACGAGTGTTCTACGATGGCCCGCATGGAAGGTTTCCCAAGACTCTCCCGTGTCTCGAAATTCCCCCCAACTTCCCCACCCATCGCACACTCGCTGCACATATCTGGTATATGCCCTTCCCTTTCCACCATTTCTCCCCACTTCTCCCCACTTCATTGTACCATTAGTTTTCTCTTTTAGGGAAGGGGATTATCCACCAATTTCTGACATCGACGTGGATAACTTGTGGAAAACTTGTGTACAAGGGAAAAAGGACAAAAGCAATGGCGGCTGTGACTTTTGTGAAGTGATGTCGTCTAACTGCACAAAGCAAATCGACCAAAGGCTATATAGCGGTTGATACGAAACAATCAACTCCATCTCATTTCAGCTAAGAGGAGAATACGATACAAGTGGTTACAGTTATGTCTTACAAGAAAAAATATGCGATGTATAACCCTATCGCTATGATGAAGGGCGTGAGTCCAGAACTACAGCAGAAGTTCGCATTGATCGGTGTGAAGTACACACAGCAACTACTCGAACGCGGTAAAACAGCGTTCCAGCGCGAAGAACTAGCGCAACACCTAGGTATTTCCCAGAAAGCACTAGCAGAATTAGTGGGACGTGCCGACATGATGCGCTTGCACGGCATCGGTGGTGACTTATCTCTTCTCCTAAAAGAGGCGGGCGTTCACAGTTGTAAAGCTCTAAGCCAACAAAGCGTAGAAGCCCTTCACAAGCGGCTCGGCGAACTACACATCGGGCAGCGTATCGCCTATCACGCACCCTCGCGGGCGCAAGTACGCTCCTGGATCAACGAGGCACAAGAACTAGCCGAGACCTCGCCCGAACTTTAATTGAACAATCAACAAGCCCTCGTGAGGATGCGGGTCGCCCACCATCCTGCGAGGGCTTGTTTTGTTTGCTTGACATGCTACCAAAGCTTTCTATATAATCCAGCCATTGATCATCTAATTGTAACTTGAAGGCAAACTATGGCTAAAAGAAATTTAGGACCTCAAAACTACCCGCGCATCAATGATGAAACAAGTTCACAAGGTATGCTGGACGACTCCAAGTTACAACAACATAGCTACAAGGTTCCTTTAGAGGAGCTTCAAAGAATCATACTCAAGGCCATTGAGAACGCAAACAAAAAATCAAGTCGGGCAATACTTGACATTCCTGATAGATTAAGCGAACAAGAGGTACAGAAAAAGTATGAAGAGGAGGGCAAAAAGCTTTTCGCATATTTTCGTCAATACTATGGCGATCCTGCCTCCACCGCTCATGAATATTTGAATAGAAGCTATAAGGATGTAGCAAAGGAACAGTTTCGCAATAGAACACTTCAAAAGCAACGAATGAACTCTGGCTGGCGTTACCAATTTATAGCAAAAGATATGGCGATAGCTTCAAAAAGGTTTATAAGTGTATCGGATGTTGGTCATCAGGAAGCAGATTTCAATGTACAAGTTGGCTTAATAGACGAAAGCAAAGACCCGATCACTATCTATGTTTCTATCAAGAATAGACAGAACACAATGGGTGGGCAAGATTGGCCTAAAGCTATACAAGCATTAGAGAATGTAGCAAGACTTGACAAGAACCAAGTTGGTCCTTATCTATGTGTATTTGGCATTACCATGCAAAAAGGGAAAAGGTATGTCAAAGTACGCGGTAACACAAAAATTCCTTATTCCGTAAATACAGAAATATGGCTCTCTGACTATTTTTGGCCTTTCTTCTCTAATTATCAGTACAAAGAAATTATTCACACTGTCTTAGAAGTTTTACTTGAAGCGTCTAAACCTGATAGATTAGAAGAGGTCGTACCCGATGAATTAATTGAATCTTTCGGCGCATGCTGCTTGAAGCATCATTTGATTGACGCTAACGGTTTTTTCCATGATGCTAAAAAGCTCGTTGATTTTTTTGTAGGGAATAATTAAATGACAACTTCTTGGACTAAAATCATTCAAAGCGATTCGCGCGAAGCATTACAAGAGTTTCCAGATGGACACTTTAATTTAATCGTTACCTCTCCCCCTTATGCTGACGCTCGCCAGAATCATTATGATAGTGTCAAGCCCGATGACTACGCGGATTTCATGGCAAGTTTTCATAAAGAGTTTTGGCGCGTACTTGCAGATGATGGCTCATTCGTAATGAATATTAAGGACAAAGTAATAGATGGTGTGAGACATAGATATGTGTGGGAGACAATAATTGCACTATCTAAGCTTGGTTGGCGGTGTGTCGATGATTATTTATGGATAAAACCGAACGCTATGCCTGGCTACTGGTCTAATCGGCTGCGAGACGAATGGGAATACTGTTTCCATATGACCAAACAAAAAGAATTTGCTATGTATCAAGATGCAGTACGTAAGCCTATAGGAGCGTGGGCAGAGACAAGACTGAAAAAACTCAATGGCAAGAGTGCGGAAAGACATAACAGTGAAAACAATAGTGGTTTTGGTA
The DNA here is from genome assembly GCA_964250365.1 of uncultured Ktedonobacteraceae bacterium. Classification (GTDB taxonomy): domain Bacteria; phylum Chloroflexota; class Ktedonobacteria; order Ktedonobacterales; family Ktedonobacteraceae; genus JBBQVS01. The sequence continues at coordinate 9,100 of CAXUGH010000151.1, read as the reverse complement.
GAGACCTACGAAATTGGGTAGACAAAACTGAGGTTTTACCAGGAAATACAATTTCCATTCCCTTAGTTGGTAGAAATAAGCAACATCCAGCGGTGTTTCCTGTTGAGTTACCCGAATTTTTCATCAAGCTATTTACAAAAATGGGTGACAACGTTTTAGACCCATTCGCGGGTAGCGGCTCTACAGGAGTTGCAGCCAACAAACTGCATAGAAATGTCGTACTCATAGACATAAAAGCTGAGTATTGCGACATCATAAGAGAGAAGTTAGGCAACAAGGGAGAGGATCAGCTCATACAGCAATATTTCTGATACATGAACCAGGGTGCCCTGGTTTTACCCCCCACGCTTATCACGCTGCTAATTATTTGACACTCCCCCACCCGAAACCATACAATCAAACCATATACACAGTATCACTCTCAAATCATACAAAGGACACCCCATCATGCAGCAAACGTCATCAGAGCGACCCAAACGTCCCGAAGAGTTATTGCCAGAGGCTCGTGAAGTTGCGGCAAATATCTGGAAGATTACTGTGCCCATCCCATTTCCTCTACGCACCGTGAATATGCATGCGCTTGTCGGGCAGAATGGCGAGTGGGCGATTGTCGATACGGGAATGGGGACGCCTGATGCACGCACAGCATTCACGGCTGGTTTGCAACGAGCAGGATTGAGCATCGACAAATTGCGGGCGATTGTGTTGACACACCATCATCCCGACCACATTGGGCTGTCGGGAGAACTGCATGAGCAGAGCGGCGCGAAAGTGTATATGCACCCCATCGACGAGGAGAGCGTGCAACGCATCTGGTCGGGCACGATGCCTGAACGTTTCGGCATGGTCTCGAATTTCTTTACGAAACATGGACTTCCACAAACGTCACTATGGCTGAACCGTGTAGACAGGGAGGAGTCGCGCCGCATTCTCAGTGTACCGCCGCACGAGGCGTTTACGATGGTCGAAGATGGCGAGTATCTCGACCTCATGGGCGAACGCTACTTTGTTATCTGGACGCCCGGACATGCCGATGGACAGATTTGTCTCTTCCGCGAGCGCGATGGTGTCTTCCTCGCGGCGGATCACGTCCTACCGCGCATCACGCCCAATATCGGACTCTATTCGGAGCATGACCGCCCGAATCCGCTTGGTGATTATCTTGCCTCACTGGAAAAAGTCTCTTCGCTTCCCGCAACTATCGTGTTACCGGGGCATAACGAGCCGTTTCCTGGACTGAGAGAGCGCACGCAAGAAATTACAGCGCACCATCATGAGCGAGTGCAGCAGTTGCTAGCAATGATTGAGGAACGTCCACAGCATGCCTATAGTTTGACGGAGCAACTTTTTCACAACCGCCGCCTGAGTAACGACGAAACAAAGCGTATGGCGGTCGCTGAAGTGCTAGCGCATCTTGAGTATATGCGCTACAACGGGCTATTAGAGCAGCAAATCACGCCCGAAGGCATCATTTTATATGCAGTAGTATAAATCACACCGCCCACAGAGCCAAATCACTTGTATTTCTGAAAAGTGCATGCTATACTCTCTTACGGCAGTGAGGTTATAAAGCCGCTCCACAGGCTTGATAAAACTCTATTCAGGAGGAAGGTCGGTGGAAGCGACGAGTTTCAGCGTTGTAAGGAGGATATCAAACCTATGGCTGAAAGTAAAGCTGCAAATAAAACCGAAAGTAAAACCGAATCTACAGCAAGCACTGTTGGTCGGCAGGAACTAGTCAAACGCATTGCTAAACAGGCAAATCTTACTCAAAAGCAAGCTGCTGACGTACTGGAAGTAACCCTCAACTCCATCCGCGAGGCTCTCCAGGACGGCAGCGATGTACAACTTGTGGGCTTCGGCTCCTTTAAGGTGCGTCAGAGCGCAGCCCGTAAAGGCGTCAACCCACGAAACCGCGAAGTCATCGAGGTGCCCGCGAAAGACCGCGTGCGCTTCACCCCCGGCAAAGAACTCTCGGACGCAATCACCAAAAAGTAGTTGTATTGTTGCTCACTGCCACAACGACACACCCGTCTCTATGGAGGAGACAGCAACGAGAGGCAGAGTAATCCAGTTTCGCTGGATTACTCTGCCTCTCGTTTACCGACATAATTTTATTTAAGGTAAAATAGGGGAAGATATAAGAGAACATAAAAGGATACTGTCATGTCTCCGCGCCTCACTGATTGGAGTATAGCTCTCGCCACTGCACTTGCCTTCACACTCGGTCTCATCAGTTTAATAAGCGGCCTCCCACAAGAATGGATTGTCTTTGCGCTACATGGTATCGCAGGTCTGTGGCTTCTGCTGCTCCTGTGGGGTAAACTACGGCGTGTCTTGCCGCGCTTGCTTCATGCTAAAAACTGGAATCGTCGTACTGTCTTTGGACTTTTAGCATTACTGTTTGTCTCATTAGCACTAGGGTCTGGTATCTGGTGGGTGAGCGGCGGCGACTTGTATATAGCAGGATTCAATCTACTGAACTGGCATATTATCTTAGGTTTCATATTGACAATTGCCGTCACATCTCACATACTCGCACGCTTCAAGTGGTTACGCAAACGCGATATCGCAGGGAGGCGACGCGTCCTCCATTTTAGCACCCTGCTCCTCGGTGGAAGTGTTCTCTGGCCCACACAACAAATTGCTGAACGCGCCATTCGTTTATCGGGCGCGGAACGTCGCTTCACGGGTTCGCGTGAAAGTGGAAGTTATGCATGCAATGCCTTCCCCACCTCAAGCTGGGTAGCAGACCAACCTCATCCCATTGACATACAAACATGGCAACTCGTCGTGAAAGGTGCCGTAAACAAGCCCTACAACTTTTCATACAACGAGTTAACAGAAGGTGACATGTTGGAGGCAACGTTAGATTGTACGGGAGGTTTTTACAGCACACAACACTGGTACGGCATCTCTATTAACCATCTGCTCAACACGGTGGATATTACCAAAGACGCACAATACGTAAGTTTTGTCTCGGTAACTGGCTACCGTTGGAGCCTTCCATTAGACGAGGCACGTCACGCATTGCTAGCTACTCATTCTGGCGATGAACCACTTTCGCACGAACACGGTTTTCCCTTGCGTTTAGTTGCTCCTGGTCGGCGTGGCTTTGAGTGGGTCAAATGGATTACGCAGGTAGAGGTGCTTACAGAACCCGATACCGCTCAAGTTATCAGTATTTTCACAAGTAGCTTCACAGATGCAGGTCGTGGCAAATGAAATCTATCAGTAGCATGGCACAAATCCCCTATAGCATCCTACTAACGAATAATGTAAAATAGGAGGAGACATAAAGAGAACACAACGGGGTGTGTCACGAAGGCTTTCTCACATACAGCGTCGTATGGCAGGGAAGAGGGATATATAATACAACAACTTCATATTTGTTTGATAGAAGACAAGGGGAGGCTCTATGGCGATCAGTAATGCGACGCTAGCTGGCTTGACTCGCACCCAACTCCTGGAAATGCACTACAAAATGGCTCTCTTACGCCGCTTTGAGGAGAAGAGCGCGGAAGAATATACACGCGGCAAAATCGGTGGTTTCATGCACCTGTACATCGGGCAGGAGGCCATCGGCGTTGGCAGTATTGGTGTGCTACGTCCTGACGACAAAATTCTTTGTAGCTACCGTGAACATGGGCACGCCATTGTTAAGGGCATGGACCCAAACGCGGTTATGGCTGAACTGTTCGGCAAAATCACTGGCTGTAGCAAGGGCAAGGGCGGCTCCATGCATATGTGGAGCAACGAGCTAGGCATACTCGGTGGCAATGGTATCGTCGCGGCACAAATGCCTATCGCGGCAGGCGTTGCGTTGGCAGCACAATATCAAAATCAAGATATCGTCTCGCTCTGCTTCTTTGGCGACGGAGCCGTTGACGAAGGTGCCTTCCACGAAGCCCTTAATCTCGCGGCACTGTGGAAACTGCCCGTCGTTTACATCTGTGAAAACAACCAGTATTCGATGGGTATGGCTGTCGAGAAAGCGTGGTCGATCAGCAATCTGCTACCACGCGCCGCAGCTTATGGTATTCCTGGCGAGATGGTTGATGGCATGAACGTTCTCTCAGTTCGTGAGGCGACGCAAAGAGCGGTCGAGCATGCACGTAGTGGTCAGGGACCAACGTTGCTCGAAGTGAAAACCTATCGCTTCCGTGGACACTCGATGACCGATCCCGCCTACTATCGCACACGCGAAGAGGAACACGACTGGCGCACCACACGCGACCCCATCGGCATCTTCGAGAAATTGCTGCTCGATAACGGCCTCACCACACAAGCTGAATTCGACGCCAACGACGAAAAAGCTACGCAGGTATCCGAAGACGCCGCCGAATTCGCGGAAAATAGTGACAATCCATCGCTCGAAGAACTGTACACCGATGTCCTGGTCGATAATTCCACTGCCATCGTTCATCGCAAAAAATAAACATCATTCGTCCGGTTTGCCTACCTGGACAGAGGAAAGAACAACTCTCATGCGTACACTAACGTATCGCGATGCGCTACGCGAAGCTATCCGAGAGGAAATGCGGCGCGACGAGCGCGTCTTTATCCTCGGCGAAGATATCGCTGGCTACGGCGGCACCTATGCCGTCACCAAGGGGCTATTTGAAGAATTTGGCGAGAAGCGAGTACGTGATACTCCACTCGCGGAAGAGGTTATCACAGGTACCGCAATTGGTGCCGCCCTCGGTGGTCTGCGTCCAATTCTTGAAATCATGACCATCAATTTCAGCCTGCTCGCTAGCGACATGCTTATCAATAACGCAGCGAAGTTCCGCTATATGTTCGGTGGTCAACCAAGTATTCCGCTTGTTGTGCGTATGCCCGGTGGTGGTGGCGCACAGCGTGGAGCGCAACACTCGCAAATGTTCGAGTCGCTCTATGCCCATGTCCCCGGCTTGAAAGTCGTGATGCCAGCAACGCCGTATGACGCCAAAGGCATGCTCAAATCAGCTGTGCGTGACCCCGATCCAGTTCTGTTCATCGAACACGAACTGCTTTACAACGTCAAAGGCGAAGTACCAGACGAAGGCGTAGAGTACACCGTTCCCCTAAACGAAGCCGACATCAAACGCGAGGGACGCGATGTAACCATCATCACCTTCTCGCGCATGCTGCATGTCACATTGCAAGCGGCGGAAGACCTTGCAAAAGAAGGAATCGAGGCCGAAGTAATCGACCTACGTAGCGTCCGTCCCATCGACATCGACCTGATTGTTGACTCTGTGAAGAAGACCAATCGCGTCGTCATCGCCGAAGAGGGCTGGAAATACTATGGTACGGGACAGGGACTCGCCGCCCTTATCTACGAACACGCCTTTGACTACATGGATGCACCTATTCAACACGTCACAGGTGCCGACGTACCCATGCCCTACTCAAAGGTGTTGGAACGCGCCGCCCTTCCCACCAAGGCCGACGTTATCACCGCCGTAAAAGCCATCGTGCCAGCAGTTGCACACAGGTAAAAAAATATGAAAACAGTAGAAATGCCCAAGATGGGCGACACAATGGAAGAGGGAAAAATCCTACGCTGGCTCAAACAGGTCGGCGATCCCATCAAGAAGGGCGAACCCCTCGCCGAAATCGAGACCGATAAGGTCAATATCGAGGTCGAGGCATTCGCCAGTGGTGTGCTACGTAAAATTCTCGTACCCGAAGGCGACTCCGCCCCGATTGGTGCCAGTATAGCCCTCGTTGGCAACGCCGACGAAGCACTTCCTGGCGACAGTAACGCACCTGCCCCTGTTGGTAATGCAGGAGTCGAGAAGGCCGCCGATGCTCCGAAATCAGTCCCAACAAACGGTAACGTACCGAAAGAAGCTTCTGCCTCCATCGTTGGCAACGGACAAACACAGGTTGCGTATCGTGAGGCAAGTACAACAGCGCAACAGGCAACGGCTCAGGGTGGAACAGGTCAAAGCGTGATAAATCAGGGTGTGATAAATCAGACCCGTACAGCGGGTCGGGTGTTTATCTCGCCAGTTGCGCGGCGTCTGGCGGAAGAACACGAACTAGACTATACGAAAATTCATGGTACAGGTCCAAATGGGCGCATCATTAAGATGGATGTCGAGGCAGCACTTGGCTCACCTGCAGTTGCGGCTCCTACTCAACAAGCGACAAGCATACCAACACTGCCTTATGCTGAAACATATGTTGAAGCCCAGGCGGAGCCAGAGATTGCCATACCTGCACCCACTGCGAACGTTGATGGCGATGTCGTCGAGATACCGTTGACGGCGATGCGGCGCACCATCGCCAAACGGCTCTCGCAGAGTATGCAGACGGCACCCCACTTCTACGTTACCAGCGTGATTGATACGGACAAGCTAGCAGAGCTACGCAAGCAGATTAACGAGTTCGCGGCGAAAGAACCAACGCCAATCAAGGTCAGCTTCAACGACCTGATCGTCAAGGCCGTTGCTCGCACGCTTGTTCGCATGCCGGAGGTGAACGTCTCCTTTGCCGAGGATCGCTTGCTACAGAAGAAACAGGTCAACGTCGGCGTCGCGGTTGCCTTAGAGCAGGGCTTGATTGTGCCAGTTGTGCGTAATGCCGATCAGCGTAGCATGCTCGATCTTGCACACGAAACACGTCGTCTGGCAGAAGCAGCGCGTCAAGGCAAACTACGACCAGAGGATTTCAGCGGCGGCACCTTTACCGTTAGCAATCTAGGCATGTTTGATGTCGATAGCTTTACCGCTGTTATCAATCCGCCCGAATCGGCGATCTTAGCTGTCGGCTCGATCACGCCTACTCCCGTTGTCGTCGATGGACAGGTGGTAGTACGCGACCGTATGAAGGTCACGCTCTCCTCCGATCATCGCGCCATTGATGGTGCAATCGCAGCTCGCTTCTTACAAGAGGTAAAACGCTTGTTAGAGGAGCCGTTCGGCTTGTTGGTGTAAGAGCTATGGAAGATTTCATGTCAACTCAAGTTATTCATGGCGTAACGCTTGTACTGCTACGTGGCAACATCGTAGAGGTACAGGCGGACGCCATCGTCAACGCGGCAAACTCGGCTCTCGCGGGCGGTGGTGGCGTCGATGGTGCCATTCATCGCGCTGGTGGACCGAGCATTATGACTGAATGTAATAAATACGATGGTTGTCCAACAGGAAGCGCGGTAGCGACAACGGCTGGTCGTCTCAAGGCGCAATACGTCTTTCACGCAGTCGGTCCCATCTATCGCGGACGTCCAGAAGATGCCCAACTGCTTGCCAGTGCATACCAAACCTGTCTTCAATTAGCGGAAGAGCGACAACTGAAAAGTATCGCCTTTCCTTCGATCAGCACAGGCGTCTACGGCTATCCTCTTAACGAGGCAGCACCCATCGCGTTGAAAACCGTGATTGAGCATATTCAGCAGCCGACAAGTCTACAACAGGTAATGTTTGTTCTTTTTGATGGTAATTCGTATACCGTGTATAAAGATACACTTGCACAATTGGTTCCGTAGGGCCAGGGCACCCGCAAGGGGATGCCCCTCCCATATAACGAATTGATTTGTGGCGCGTTTCGTCTATGGGAGGGGCATCCCCTTGCGGGTGCCCTGGTTTTGGCAATAAGGAACAAGGGCATATATGTCTTCCATTCGCCTTCTCATTTTAGGTGTCTTATCAAAAAAACAACCAATACACGGCTACGATATTCGGCGCGAGCTTGAGTCGCTACACGCCGACCGCTGGGCGAACATTGGCTATGGTTCAATTTACTCTGCACTTGGCAAGATGGCAGAAGAGGGTCTTGTTGTCCAGACGAACAAGGGCGAAAAGCAGACAGCTAAAACGGAATATGTCATCACGCCACAGGGCAAAGCTGAGTTTGATTGTTTGCTTCACGAATACTGGTGGGAGATGAAACCCACAGTTGACCCTTTCCAGATCGCCCTTGCCTTCATGGACAACCTTCCTCCACATGAGTTACAAGAGGCATTACACCACCGTACCACTGCCCTGCAAGACTCGTTAGATGCTCTGAACTCCGCGCACAATCCTAATGATGGAGACTCTCCTATCAGCATACGGCTTATGAAGGCGCACATCGAAACAGAGCTACGCTGGATTGAGGAGACGCTACGAACTGTAGAGTGCAATACACTCTTGTAGCCATTCTGGTTTTGATTGTTGACAAATATACAAATTTGCATAATAATGATAGCATATACAAATTTGAATAGTAAGGAATAGACACGTTATGAAGAACGATATCAAATCGGCGGAAGAGATTGCGTTGATGCGTCAAGCGGGTTTGCTTGTATGGGGAGCGCATCAGGTCGCAGCAGAAATGGTAGAACCTGGAATTACGACGGGCGAGATCAATACAGTGGTCGAGAAGTATATTGCCGAGCATCATGCTGAGGCACTCTTCAAAGGCGTTCCTGGACCAAAGATGCCATTTCCTGCCGCCGCATGCATATCCGTCAATGAGCAGATCGTGCATGGCATTCCAGGTAAGAGGCGTCTTGTCGAGGGCGATATCGTGAGCATCGACATCGGTTGTCGCTTGAACGGCTGGTGCGGTGATGCCGCCGTGACACGTCCTGTCGGCAAAATCGAGGCTCGTAAGCAGAAATTGCTTGACGTAACGGAGACAACGCTTCACCGCGCAATAGAACTTATTCCTCAACGTTCTCGATGGAGCCAAGTCGCAAAAGAGATCGAGGCATACGTCAAACGCTCCGGCTTCTCGGTTGTCGAAGGTTTGGTGGGGCATAGCATCGGGCGCGAAATGCACGGATCCGTGCAGGTACCCAACTACTATACGCGCCAATACGAGGTCTATGGCGACTTTGAGCTAGTGCCAGGAGTGGTTATCGCCGTCGAACCAATGGTCAATGTAGGCGTCAAGAACTTCAAGATGCTCGACGATGGCTGGACGATTGTTACTCAGGACAACAAACCCAGTGCCCACTTCGAGCATACGCTCGCCATCACATCACAAGGCGTACAACTGCTCACCGCAGGACCCGATGGCAAAGCATGGGCAGCATAAATAAAAATGAAAAGCACATCCCTGATGCCGAATGGCATCAGGGATGTGCTTTTCATTTTTATTTATTTGGCAACTGTATAGCCTGCGT
>CAXUGH010000150.1:8292-11952 GCA_964250365.1 uncultured Ktedonobacteraceae bacterium | reverse complement strand
TCATCATAATCTTCTACTGTTGATCGGTCTGTTGCTCTGTTGGTTGCTGTGGCGGCTGCTGTTCAGCAGTTGTGCCATAGATCATATCAGACAACTCTTTGCGTGTGCGCTCAATGATGCTGCGGAGCTGCGTCAGTTGCTCTGGATTCTCGAAGGTTTTGCGACCAGCGAGAACGAAGAGGCGTGCAACCTCGGCTGCTTCACCGCGTAAAGCCTGTATCTCTGGACGACGTGGGTCGCCGTGACGACCTCCGGGACCAAAGCCGCGTCCTCCACGTGAACCGCCGAACTCTTCGCCTCTCTGCTGGCGTTCCGCAAGGGCGGCGCGACCAGCATCGGTGATGCTATACACCTTCTTGCCCTCGGTCTCGTTTACTGTGACGAAGCCACGATCTTCGAGCAGTTGTAGTGTGGGATAGACCGAGCCTGCGCTGGGGGCGTAGAAGCCGCCAGACCGCTCCTCAAGTGCCTTAATCATCTCGTAGCCGTGCATTGGTCGCTCTTGTAGCAGGTTGAGCAGGGCAAATTTCACATCGCCGCGTCCAAAGAAGCGACGGCCCTCAGCAGGACCTTCAGGACCAAATGGACCACTAGGACCGAAGGGACCACCGCCAAAGGGACCACGTCCGCGTCTCATCTCGAAGAAACGTGCGTCTGGACCAAAGGGACCGCGACGCCAGCCACCGCGTCCAAAGCGATTTCCACCAAAGGGACCGCGTTGCCAACCACCATGCTCACCGTGTCCGTGATGTCCATGTCCAAACGGACCCCGACCCCAGCCGCGTCCCCCACGAGGGGAATCATCATCTTGTAGCCAGGGAGGAGTCCAACCTTCCCAGTCGCCACCTTGACCTTGAAATGCAAAGCCTCTATTCATTTTTCCAAACATAAGTTTGTTTCCTTTCACTCTTCGATATAATACGATATATCGTTATTGGTAGTGTAAACGATATATCGCATTCTGTCAAGCCTAAATATGACCAGTTTTTGGAACTCACAGAAATTCATTCCTCCTATGTTTCTCCAAAATGAGAGCAGGTCACGTTTAGTTCGATATATCCCCTCGTATAGAGGAATTTCCTAAAAAACTATGTAAAAATGGAGCGTTTGGGGGTGTCGTATGGCTGATTTAGAGGGCGTGATGTTGAGCGATTATCTGCTCACACAATGTATAAGTAAGGGTGGTGTGGCTGATGTATATCGTGCTTCTGTGGTGAGTGAATCAGGTTTAGAGCGCAAGGGCGAAGAGAAATTTGAGGTTGCGGTAAAAGTATTTCGTTCTGGATACGCGCAACGAGAGGCATTTCGCACGTATTTTATGACCGAGGCCGAAAGAATTGGACGACTTCATCATCCCAATATTTTGCCAGTGCTTGAGTATGGTGAGGGAGAGAACTTGCTGTATCTCGTGACTCCCTTTGTGGCAAATGGAACGTTAGACGATCTATTGCGGCGCGTAGGTGGACGTTTTTCGCCAACACAGGCTGTACCCATTCTGCAGCAAATATGTGGCGCGGTTCAGTACGCCCATAATTCTGATGTGTTGCATGGCAATATCAAGCCCTCCAATATCTTTGTTACTACCGACGGGCGTATGTTGCTCACAGACTTTGGCATTGCGCGAGGCTATGATGATAGTCAGCAATCATTGACCCGTGTGGGTTGGGGGTCTGCTGAATATGCTTCACCAGAGCAATCGCTGGGCGTTCTGCGGCGCGGAAGCGACGTGTATGCGCTAGGTATTTTGTTGTTTCGTATTCTTACTGGCTCGACGCCCTTTACAGGACAGACACCTGTAGAGGTTCTGCTCAAGCATGTACGTCAGCAACCGCCTTCCGTGCGTAGCCATGTGCCGACTATCTCGAATGCGGTTGATGAAGTGTTACAGATAGCGATGCGTAAGCGTTCCGATGACCGATATGCCTCGGTTGAAGAGTTTGCAAAAGCTTTTGCCGCCGCTGTATACGTCGCGCCGATTGCCTCACCACTGTCTCAACCAATTGTAATGGGAAATCGGCAACCTGTGCAGAGCGGCGCAAAGACGAGTCAGCTTGTGTCTCCTTCTTTGCCCACATCAGTCGGAAATCCAGAGACGCCTCTACCTCCGAATGTTACGCTGAATGCATCTCTACCTGCTGCAACATCGCTTACCCGTGAATTTTCGCCACCTGCTATAACGACGTCATATGAGGAGAAAGCCTTTGCTCCGTCAACAACGGAGCCTGTAGAGAGAAAGGAGGAGCTAATGGAGAGCTTCTTAGATGACAACACCGCAGACTCTAAATCGCTGTTATGGACCGTCGATCCCGCCGAATGGTCGCCCATTGCCAGGGAGGTAGCGGAAGACGCGCTACCTCATGTTCCACTCACAGCTACCGACTACGTACAGAGCAAGCCGCTTATTCTTCCTTCGCCAGAAGAGACAAAGCAAGAGCAGAAGATTGAAACGTTCAATGCTCGCTTGAAAAAGCTGTTACCACTCCTGGTAGTAATTCTATTGCTGATAGGATTGCTCGGTGCTATGCTATCTGCCTTTCTCTATCCCATGAGCAGGTCAGGCGCACATAGCACCATGTATCTAGCGACACATGCTATTGTTGTCTATGTAGAGTAAGAGAAAAGAATGACAGAACTTGCCGGTGTCCTTGTAGGAAATTATTTTTTATTAGAGTGTTTGGCGCGCGAAGGTCAGGTAGAGATGTATCGCGCACGCCCCACAATGAAGGGCGGCTATGACGTATTATTGCGTCTCTTTCGACCGCCTTTTCCCGACCCCACACATTTTCGCGCCCATTTCTCAGATGAGGTCGAGAAGGTCTGGCGATGCCGCCACGCGTCTCTTCTGCCTCTCTATGAATATGGAACGGGAAACGATTTGCTTTACTGCGTGATGCTTTTTCCAGAAGTAGAGACGCTAGCACAGTATTTGAAGCGACAAAACGAACGCTTTCTCCCCGTCGAACGTGTAGTACATCTGATTGTGCAATTGTGTGACACGGTGCAATGCCTTCACGAGAACGATATTGTGCATGGCAACATTCAGCCATCAAGCGTTTACTTGCGTAACGATCAAGATGTTCTTCTCACAAATTATGGTATGCGACGCGCTTACCGTGAAGGCGAGTCGCTGGCGTCTCTACTCGACGAAGGCAACGCACTCTATACAGCACCAGAGCAGAGCCTCGGCATGACCTGCCCTGCAAGCGATATCTATGCGTTAGGTGTGCTCTGCTATCGCCTGTTGAGCGGCTCATTTCCCTATGATGGCATAACGCCAGAAGAGATTTCGTGGCAGCATAGCAACGACCCCATCCCGCCATTGTGTGCGAGGCGTCATGACTTACCGCAAGAGATAGAGGGAATCATGCAAAAGGCACTTGCGAAACGACCCCAGCACCGCTTCAGCAGTGCAAAAGCTTTTGCCAATGCTCTGCTCTCTGCATTGACAACGAGAAATGATAATAATGATTACTCTGCTGAGGAGACTAGCATACAGCCGCGTCGATTGAATGTACGCTCGCGCCATACTCCGTTTTCACGCGCACATGCAATATCATTGCTAGCACCCTCAAAATAGAAGATAACGGTAGGGACCAATTTATCGCGTCCTCGTTGGCAACGATGTGTTCACACCACGACGCGCAAAAATTCGTCCTACCC
>CAXUGH010000150.1:0-8282 GCA_964250365.1 uncultured Ktedonobacteraceae bacterium | reverse complement strand
CATCGCATGTGATGCCAGTAGGACGCGATAAATTGGTTCCTACCCGAAAATATAGTGTGCTAGGACAGCGACGCTGCGTAGCGGAGTGTGGCGAGGCGGGAGTAGTAACTATGATTGACAAGCGTCAATAGTGTTTGAAAAAGAGCGGGTTCGCGCCGTGCGAAATGCTTGAGAATACTTTGTTGTCTCTCCGCACTCACTCCGCAAAAATTTCCGTCGGCAGAAGTATTCAAATCCCGTAAAGCTGCACACAGACGCTTCTCACTTACGAGCAAAGACATTTTATCGGTTTTGCCAGGGGCGAGATGAGTGAGAAAAGTATCTATAAGATGGAGGCTGGAAGGTGGAGGAAAGTCTTTATCAGCAGGAATGAGAAGGTCAATAAATACATTTAACTGGTTACGTTCTTCGAGACTAAGTTCAATTTTCTGCTTGCGAGTTGGCGGTTCTCGCAAAATCATGTTGTTCATGAATGCTCCTGTCGGGGAAATAAATAAAATCTCAGCTACCTCAAATAATGGTACCATATACAACAAGAGAAATGCAATAATTTCGGCGTAGAACTAAAAATTTGGATGAGTTCAATTCCATGCTATATTTCAGCAAAAATTGGTAAGAAGGAAGAGATTGTTGTGTTACTTGTACTTATGAAAGGGTTTCCAGGTAGTGGAAAAAGCACGCTGAGTCGAGCCTTGAGCCGACGACTCGCGTGGCCTCTTATTGATAAAGATGATGTCAAAGATATCGCCGACCAGCATATACAGGGCGAGACGAATGGATTAGCCTACGACGTAATGCTCAACATCGTGCGCCGCCAACTGCTGCAAGGCTTGAACGTAATTTGTGATAGTCCCCTAACGCATCCTATGACGTATGAACGTGCCAACACTATTGCGGCAGAAACACGAGCATCGCTAGTCGTAGTCGAATGTATCTGCTCCGACGAGCAGATATGGAGCCAACGCATCACTGCACGCAAGTACCGCAATCTACCCGCTCATCACATGACAGACTGGGAACGTGTGCAAGCATACCGTTGCCAGTTTGCCGTAGAAGCCAGCTATGCTATTACCAATCCCCACATAATTGTGGATACTGTGAAGCCGCTTGAAGAGTGCGTAGTGGATGTGGTTGAATGGTTACAGGCCACAATTTCGTATTGATACGTGTCTTGCAGATGCGGTTGAATGGTTACAGACCATAATTTCGTAGGGACCAGATGTATCGCGTCCGAATGCTCAATTTATTGAGCGAGATTCTTGCCGATCAAATATACAAGACATTCGAGGCATGATCTCGCGTGATAAATCACACGACGGACGCGATACATCTGGTCCCTACGAAAATCGTTGAAGCATGATTGACGGACTAGTAGAGGTCAATATGGACACCAAACACTACTCAATGAATATCCAGCGGAGCGATGAAGATCAAGCTTATATCGTACCAGTGCCAGAGTTACCAGGATGTAGAACACATGGCGCAACCTACGAAGAAGCTGTCAAGCAAGGACAAGATGCAATAGATAGCTGGATTATGGTAGCACACGAGTTAGGACGCCCAGTTCCACCGCCAAACAAAATAGCAGTATGACGCATACGCAAATTTGCCAACGAGAGTAAAAGCAACAACCGCCGATGGAAGGAGTCAACTCTATGGACGACAGCACGAAACATATAGAGACAGGGCTTATCGAAACAGATGGCACAAAACTCTACTACGAAGTAATGGGCGAAGGACATCCGCTTGTGCTTATTCATGGCGGCTATATGGATAACCGTATGTGGGACGACCAGTTCGCCGCATTTGCCGAACACTATAAAGTGGTGCGCTACGATGTGCGTGGCTTCGGCAAAACAGACTTGCCCCAGACTCCTTACACAGACAGGCAAGACCTGTATAATCTGCTGTCTTTCCTTGGTATCTCAAAAACGTATCTACTTGGTCTCTCGCTAGGTGGCGTGATTGCTCAGGATTTCACGCTTGAACACCCTGAAAGAGTCGATGCGCTTATTTTAGTAGGGGCACCCATAGGTGGCTATCCCAACGAACTCATGTTTACACCTGAACAATTACAGGCACAGATGCAACGCTGGGCCATATTTGGAAAGGCTATCGAGGAGCGGAATAGACCTGCGATGGTCGAGGCCATCATGAATGACGCAACACTCGTTCCATCTCTTCAGTATCCAGCCGCTCGTCAAAAAGTGTGTGATCAACTATCCGAATATTCATTTGTGTGGGTGCTTGACCCCGCCTCACAACAACAACTCGACCCACCCGCATACGAACGCTTATCCGAAATTTTTGTACCAACGCTCATTATCACAGGAGCCGAAGACGAACGACAACTCCACGTCAGCGCGGACAAACAAGGGCAAGACATTTCAGGTGCAAAAAGAGTCATCGTTCCCGAAACGCATCACATGCCGAACATGGAGAAGCCAGAGGAGTTTAACCGTATTGTACTCGACTTTTTAGCGGAACTCGCTAAAACACAATAGTCTTATTCTCATACACCAGCACCCTATCCTCCGTATGGAGGCGTACCGCTTCGGCTAGTACGCGTCGCTCGACATCGCGCCCCTTGCGTACTAAATCCTCGACGGTATCGCGGTGGTTGCAGTGAATCACATCCTGCGCGATAATCGGCCCCTCGTCGAGATTTTCGGTAATGTAGTGTGCCGTTGCACCAATAATTTTTACGCCACGCTCAAAGGCTCGTGCATACGGATTGGCACCCACAAACGCGGGTAGGAAGCTATGATGAATGTTGATGATTTGATGAGGATATGTCTCGATAAAGAAGGGTTCTAAAATTTGCATGTAGCGTGCCAGAATGAGAAAATCGACTTTGCCTATGAGCGGTTCCAGAATACGCTGCTCGTCCTCAACACGGAATTCGCGGCGCACAGGAATATAGTAGTAAGGCACATCGTACATGTGTGCAAGCGGTTCCAGATCGCGGTGATTGCTCACGATAAAGGGAATATCAATAGCTAGCTCGCCACTTTTCCAACGCCATAGCAGATCGGTCAAGCAATGATCGAGCTTAGACACAAAGATACCTGCACGCTTTCTATGACGCGAATAGGATACGCTCCACTGCATCGTAAATGCATCGGCAATCGCCTGAAATGCACTTGTAAGCTCGGTAGGTGAGAGCGAGAAATCCTCTTCGAGAAAGCTGATACGCATGAAAAATGTGTTGTCAGGAGTCGAGTGTTGGTCTGATTGCACAATGTTGCCGGAATGCTCGAAGATGAAGCGCGAAATCGCAGCCACAATGCCGGGTTTATCGGGGCACGAAACCAGGAGCGTGATTGTGTTCTGTGTTACCATCGAAATACAATATCCTTCTTATAGCCTTAGTATGCATGTTCTGCAATGCTTCGCGCTATAGTAGGATTTCTCCTTTCTCTTGTCAAGCCAATGAGTATATTCGTAGCAGTTTGCCAATGTTGATTCGATGGGTTCCTACGAAGAGTAAGAAGTCTTCAATGTAGCCTTTTTCATTCCCTAGTGTGGTAATATAAAGGATAATAAAGAAAGGTCGTACTGCACTATGACTCCATTCGTAACATTATTTGGTCGCCTTGCTGAACGGTTATCTTCTAGTAAGATTGGCGAGACTTTGCAGACGCATGTTGGATTGGTTCCCAATCCACTGAGCGAGCGTAGCAAGACTTTGCAGCCGCGTATTCACGACGCGAAGATGTTCAAGAGCGTCTGCCCCTACTGTGCCGTTGGTTGTGGACAGCGCGTCTACGTCAAGGATGGCAAAGTTATCGACATTGAGGGCGATTATGACAGCCCGATTAGCGGTGGGTGCCTGTGTCCTAAAGGGAGTGCCAGCTACCAGCTAGACCTGAACAGTCGGCGCGTCACAACCGTAAAATATCGTGCCCCCTATGCCACCGACTGGGAAGACAAGCCACTCGACTGGGCAATGGAGCGTATCGCCCAACGTGTCTATGAGACGCGTGAGGCAACCTTTCAGGAGACCAACGACGATGGTAAGCCAATCAACAATACCACCGCTATTGCATCGCTTGGTGGAGCAACGCTTGATAACGAAGAGAACTATCTTATCACGAAGCTGTTCCACTCGATAGGTATGGTTGCCATCGAAAACCAGGCCCGTATATGACACAGCGCATCAGTGCCGGGTCTCGGTACAAGCTTTGGGCGCGGTGCCGCCACATCCTTCTTACAGGATTTACAGAATAGCGACTGCATTCTCATTCAGGGTAGTAATTTCGCGGAAGCCCATCCAGTCGGATTCCGCTGGGTCATGGCTGCCAAAGAACGTGGTGCCACGATTATTCATGTCGATCCGCACTTTTCTCGTACCTCGCAAATGGCTGATATGTATGCCCCTATTCGCGTTGGGACTGATATCGCATTTCTCGGAGGCATTGTCAACTACGTCCTGCAAAATAATCTTTACTTTGAGGAGTATGTCAAAGCCTACACGAATGCGACTATGATTGTCAACGAGGATTTCCGCGATACGGAGGACCTGGAAGGCGTCTTCTCCGGCTTAAAGTCAGAGCATGATGCGTATTCGACCGATAGTTGGCAATACAAGACCAAGCAAGATGGCGGCTCTTCCCAGCCCTCAAAATCTTCTAATGAGCAGCAAGCGATGCCCGAAGCTCAGCAAGGACAAGGTTTACCGTCTAAACCGCACCCCAGCCAGATCGAGCGCGACGAGACGATGCAGAACCCTCGTTGTGTAATGCAAGTGCTGAAACGCCACTTTGCACGTTACACACCAGAGATGGTCGAGCAGATTTGCGGTATTCCGCAGGACCTCTTCTACAAAATCGCCGATACGATGGTGAAAAATTCTGGTCGGGAGTACACTACGAATATCTCCTATGCCGTCGGCTGGACGCATCACACGGTTGGCGTGCAAATTATTCGTACCGCCAGCATTCTGCAACTTCTGCTTGGCAACATCGGGCGCCCTGGTGGAGGTATCATGGCCTTGCGTGGACACGCCAATATTCAGGGTTCCACGGACATTCCCACGCTGTACAATTTACTACCAGGGTACCTTTCTACGCCCAGTGCAGTGCGAGGCGAGTTTGACTACCAGACCTACATGAGTAACAACACTCAGGAGACTGGTTGGTGGGCACATTACCCTGAGTACTTCGTCAGTCTGCTAAAGGCATGGTACGGAGACGCTGCTACGCAGGAGAATGATTGGGCATACAACTACATGCCTAAAATTATCGCGGATCACTCAGACCTTCCTATGTTTATCTCTATGAAGGATGGCGATGTGAAGGGCTTCTTCCTGCTCGGTCAAAATCCAGCCGCAGGCGGTGTCAACGCGGGCTTCCATCGTGCCGCGATGGAGAAGCTAGACTGGCTGGTTGTGCGTGACCTCTACGAAATAGAGTCCGCAACCTACTGGAAACGTCCCGGTGTTGACCCGACACAGATTCCAACCGAAGTTTTCTTCCTTCCCGCCGCCTCGCATGTTGAGAAGGAAGGAAGCTTTACCAACACGCAACGGCTCATCCAGTACCGCGACATGTGTGTCGAGCCGCCCGATGATGCACGTTCCGAAAACTGGTTCTGCACCGATCTCTGTCTACGTCTGAAAGACATGTATAAAGACAGCATGAGAGAGCGTGACAAGCCTATTCAAGACGTGACCTGGAATTATCGACTCGACGAAAAGACGCGCGAGCCTATCGTCGAAGATATCGTCAAGGAGATCAACGGCTTTACCATCGCTGATGGCAAAGTCGTGAAAGATTTCAATGCGTTGAAAGCCGACGGTAGTACCGCCTGTGGTTGCTGGATTTTCAGCGGCATCATGCCCAAAGAGGGAGACAATCGCTCGCGTCATCGCGACGCCGATAACTATGTAAGCCTTGATTGGGGCTTCACATGGCCTGCGAACCGCCACATTCTCTACAATCGCGCCTCGGCAGACCCGGATGGAAAGCCCTGGTCCGAGCGTAAGAAATATGTTTGGTGGGATGTCGAGCATGATAATGGCAACGGTACGAATGGACATTGGGCTGGCTACGACGTGCCCGATTTTCCCGTTACGAAGTCGCCAACAACGAAGGCCGATCCGAATGCGAAGGGCATGGATGCTCATTCAGGAGCCGATCCATTTATGTTAATGACGGAAGGTCTCGGCAGGCTGTATGTGCCCAGCGGCTTAACTGATGGACCGATGCCTACACATTATGAACCGTTTGAGTCACCTGTAAACAATCAGCTTTATCCCAAGCAACCTAGTAATCCCGTTGTGAAATACTGGGACCGACCCGATAATCCGAAACACGGCATTGCCAATCCAGACTTTCCCTATGCCATTACGACCTATCGCCTCACGGAGCATCACGTCGGCGGTGCGATGTCGCGCTGGCTGCCGTGGCTCTCCGAACTGCAACCCGAACTCTTTGCCGAGATTAGCGAGGAACTAGCGGCGGAGAAGGGTGTCAAAATGGGCGATTGGATCACCATCTGGACGAAACGCGGCGAAATCGAGGCAAAAGCGATGGTCACGCCGCGCATCAAGCCCTTGCTGATCGCGGGACATACTGTTCATCAGATTGGCCTACCATTTCACTGGGGTTATAGTGGCGTAGTGACAGGAGATGTTGCCAACGACCTGCTGCTCCTGGTTGCGGATCGCAATGTCAGCATGCACGATGCAAAATCGTTCACCTGCAACATGCGTGCTGGTCGTCGTTCACATCAAGGACAAGATGGTAGCATTGTTGCGCGTGAAATGCCGTAACATTTATTATGTACAAACATGGTCTGTGGTGGAAACAGGGCACCCGCAAGGGGACACCCCCTACCATACGACGCAACTGTCTGGGAAGAGATTCGTGTATGGTAGGGGCGTCCCCTTGCGGGCGCCCTGGCTCGATCTATAGAATATGTGAGATAAAAACATATGGCGAAGATGGGATTTTTCACCGACACCACGCTTTGTATTGGCTGCAAGGCGTGTGAGGTGGCATGCAAGCAATGGAACCAATTGCCCGCCGACGGCTACAAACTTTCGGGCAACAGTTACGATAATACCGTCGCGCTCTCCGCTACAACGTGGCGTCATGTCGCGTTTATCGAACACACGCGCCCATCAGACGGTACCGGCAAAACAGTCAACTGGCTGATGATGAGCGATGTATGCAAGCACTGTGCAAATCCAGGGTGTTTGCAAGCTTGCCCAACGGGAGCATTGATACGCAACGAGTTCGGCGATGTCTATCTGCAACCCGATATCTGCAATGGTTGCGGCTACTGTGTGCCCTCGTGTCCTTTTGGCGTGGTAGCCCGTAATGAGCATACCGGTACCGCCGCCAAATGTACTCTATGTTATGATCGTCAGAAGGATGGCATAGAGCCAGCATGTGCCAAAGCCTGCCCCACCGACTCGATCACCTTTGGTGATATCGACCAACTCAGAGAGAAGGCCAAAAAACGCGTCGGCACATTACACGAACGCGGCGAAACTGCCGCCTACCTGTACGGAGTCGATGAAGATACCTCTGTGGGCAACCTGAACGCATTCTTCTTGCTCATGGACCGCCCTTCCGTCTACAATCTGCCAGAAAAGCCCAAGTTGCCACAGGAAAACGTCTTGCCGGGCTTTGTTGCTAGCCTCGTTGCCGCAACATTCTTGACGCTCGCCACCGCCTTTTCGTTATGGAAACGACCATAAAGGGTATATCATAATATGGGAATATAGACTGACGGACGCTCACGAGGGGCTACCCTACTATATTCCGCATGCGTAGCATGCAAAGCCGTTGTGTAGTAGGGTAGCCTCTCGTGGGTGCCCGTCGCATTACTATGATTGCAATAACTAATATGGGAGATAAATATGAATATTTCTAATGGAGGCCATCCAGAGAATCTCTCTGGTACGGGAACCGCCGTCTTTCCTGAACGTGGTGGAGCGACAGCAGGGCGTGGCGAAACATGGACAGGTGAGGCAAGCACCTACTACAATCACCCACTCATCAAAAAAGCCGACTGGAAATGGCAAATCATCCTGTATTTCTTTCTTGGTGGCATCGCCTGTGGCTCTTATCTTGTAGCCACGCTTGCACATCTCTTTGACCTTGATAAACAAGATAAGAACGTGGTTCGTACTGGTCGCTATCTCTCGTTTGTCTGTATCCTCATCAGTCCTATTTTACTGATATGGGATTTAGGACGACCTGAGCGTTTCCTTCACATGTTACGTATCTTCAAATTACGTTCGGTAATGTCTATTGGTACATGGGCAATCT
>CAXUGH010000149.1:7608-12079 GCA_964250365.1 uncultured Ktedonobacteraceae bacterium | reverse complement strand
AAACAGGGAGAAGAGTCCCATCCACAAAGTACTACTGTTACCAATTCGAGTGTTCCATACGTTAGTATTGACAAGAGTAGGGCAAATAAGCTACAATGGGAGGACTACCTGATTGGGCTACTCTTGCAAAATCCTGGTTTGAATCCGTATGTTTGTGGTATAATACATGATGGTGACTTTGCCGGGACAGAGACGCGAGAGCTATACCAGATACTGAACTCTTTGTATCAGCGTGGTTCTTCCCCCTCATATCAATCCTTAGAGCAACTCGTACCTGTCGAACTGCATCCAGCGGTTAGCAGGGCTAGAGCGTTCGTTGAGTCGAAATCCCCTGCAGATGGGGTGGGACAGGTAAAAGAAGCTGTCCAGTGCGCTACACGTCTCAAACGAACACGCTTGCTACAACTGAATACGGAACTCTTATACTTACTGCGCGAGGCAGTCGGCTCCGGCGATAGAGCGGGAGTACAGCAGCTTCGGCAACGGCTGATCGAGATACATCAGCAAGTACGAACAATTGACTCTGCGACACACCTACAAGGGTGATTTTATAACATGTGTCGATGAGTGCTATCATTTTTACTCAGTCGGAATCGGAAGACAGGAGTATTTTCCTTTTATTCTTTCATTATTGTTGTATGCCTGTTTTCTGAAGGGGGAGGCCAGAATGGTGAACCGGGAACAAGATGTGATGGACCGCGTAGAGGGAGAGCGTGGTAGTGGGGTTGCAAGGGGGAGTATGGGAAAACAAGATGTTTTTTTGTTAGATCGTTTTGAAGAGTCTATGTTAAATCATGCAGATAATGTTTTTAGTGTCGATGCCTTAGGTCATCATACTCAAGCGGCTGAGGAGAGTCTTGGAACATCTCCAGATGAGCATGAGGCGTTTGACCTGTTCAAGCTACAGGACGAAGAGCCTATGGATGCCCTGGACCCAACAAAAGAGCCGCCTGCGGACTGGGAGCCGGGACCCGAAGATGCCGAAGTAATTGCTGAAGTGATGGTTGACCCGAAATGGGAAGAGATGCAAGATGGCTTCGGTATTGTGGTTGCTGACTTAGAGAGCAGTCTTGATGATCCTGTGCGTATGTACTTGCGCGAAATTGGGCGCGTTCCTCTGCTTACTGCCGAGGAGGAAGTACGTCTTGCACAACGCATGGAGCGTGGCAAAATAGAGCGCGCGAAGATCGAGCAGACACGAGCTACGCGCCGCTCTATCGAAGATGGCGAAGAGGCGCAACGCCGCTTGACTGAAGCTAACTTGCGCCTCGTCGTAAGTGTTGCCAAGAAGTATATTGGACGTGGTATGAGCCTGCTGGATTTGATTCAGGAGGGCAACATTGGTCTGATTCGTGCCGTTGAGAAGTTCGATTACACAAAGGGTTACAAGTTCAGCACCTATGCTACGTGGTGGATTCGTCAAGCTATTACCCGCGCCATCGCGGATCAGGCTCGTACCATCCGTATTCCGGTGCATATGGTCGAGACGATCAATCGTTTGATTCGCATCAGTCGCCGTCTGTTACAAGACCTTGGGCGCGAACCTACGTCCGAAGAGATCGCGGAACAGATGGAGATTACGGCGGATAAGGTGCGCGAGATCATCAAGGTCAGCCAGGAGCCGGTCAGCCTCGAAACGCCTATTGGCGAAGAGGATGACAGCCACCTTGGAGACTTCATTGAGGATCACTCTGCCCTTGCACCTGCTGAGGCAGCCAGCCATCAGTTGCTCAAAGAGCAGGTCGAGGATGTTCTCGACAGCTTGACCGAGCGTGAGCGCAAAGTCTTACAACTGCGCTTCGGACTCGATGATGGGCGTAGCCGCACCCTCGAAGAGGTCGGCAAGGAGTTTCACGTTACTCGTGAGCGTATCCGTCAGATCGAAGCGAAGGCACTACGTAAACTACGTCATCCAAGCCGTAGTCGCAAACTCAAAGACTACCTGGATTAGTTCAAAGGCAACAAAAAAGGATGAAGCTTGCAAGCTTCATCCTTTTTTGTTGCCTTCGGCTCTGCATTATGACCCACTCGCTATACTAAAAAAAAGCGGGGATACAAGGTGCCTATCGACGGACGCCCACAAGGGGCTACCCTACTATACAACCATGCATGCTATACACGCGACGTAACCCCCATGCTTTTTTAGCGGGGATGCAAGGGGTGCAACCCCTTGACTGGGGGCTGGGGCTGTGCCCCAGTTTCTCTTTCTCCCTCTCGCCGCCGTAGGCGGCGTATCGTAAGATAAGCCTAGTTGTATGTGAGGGAACACGTAATGCAAACGAAAAGATATACCATGCCTTCAGCACGCTCAAGAACACAAATAAAACGTAACATTTTGAATACAGTCGCACAGAGCGAAAACATAGATGACGACAGCTGGTTGAATGACGTGCATTCTGGTTCGCTCACATCTACAACACAGACCCAGGAGCATCCCGTCTGCTATGAAGACTTGCCCACAATGCCGCTCTCTCTGTTCACTACTCTTCCTATACAACAAGTAGTACCAAACGCTGATGTTGCAAATGACAGCGCAGACGAAGACCTGACGGTCAAATTGACTAAGCCTAAAAAAACTGCGTCTCCTAATCCGCTAGACACTCTGCTATCCGATGAAAGCATTACGTCAATAACCGCACTTGGTCCGCAACGTCTTATTGTCGAGCGCAACGGAAGAGTTCTGCAAACGCCTCTGCACTTTGCCAGCGAACAGCATATGGTGCAGGTTATTGAGCAATTGCTACAGACCGTCGGACAAGCTATGCCTACACACCATCTTTTGACGGTAGTCTTACCCAATGGCTTTGTCCTGACGCTTGCCCTACTCCCGAATGCGCTTCATGGCCCCGTACTCACACTACGTAGACAGCCAAAACGCATTCTTACACTGCATGATCTGGTGCGTCGGGACTCGATGAGTCAGGCAATGGCTGATACGCTTACTGCATGTGTACGAGCGCGTCTGAATATTATTATCTGCGGGCATAATGGTTCAGGCAGAACAACACTGTTGAATGCGCTTGGTGCGCTTATTCCTGAAAATGAGCGCATCGTTACCATCGAAGACAAGGCGGAGTTGCTTCTACATCAACCGCAAGTAATGGCACTGCAAACTTATGAACAAATTTCAGAACGCACAACGATACATGAATTACTGAGTTACGCGGAACGTATGCATGCAGGCCGTATTCTTCTTGGTGAATGCCGTGGCAACGAGGCCGTAGAGTTGCTACAAGCTATGTATGGTGGCCTTGATGGAGTAATGACTACGATGTATGGTCATAGCGTCAAAGACTGTCTAACACGCCTTGAGACGCTTTGTCTTATTCAAAACAATGAGCACGTTGCCTCATTGCCCAAGCTTATACGAACACAAATCGCGCAGTCCATTAACATCGTCGTATCGCTCTCAGCGGAGCATAAAATCACCAACATAGCCGAGGTACAATCTGGCGATGAGGGTCCTTTGAAAATTCAGAGTCTCTTTCATTATCAAGACGGCAAACGCTTTGCCACGAAAAATTCGCCAAGCTCCTTCGAGGCCAGCGGATTCTATCCCGAATTTGTGGAGCGATGTAAAGCTCTAGGCATTTCTTTACTGCGTGACTCGTTTATGGCATAAGCCGCTCTATAAAAACAGTAAATCTCGGCAATAAATAAAAAAAAGTAATTTCCTACTGTTGAATTTATAAAACAAAAAATCAAGAGAATTCTCTTGATTTTTTGTTTGCTTTCGAGTACCATTAGGAGTGGGGATAGAAAATTTTGTGTTTTCTATTCTAACCTTGTCTGTACAGGCTAAATCGTTTTCTGTTTGTTTCATGGATGTACTTGCAAACCGAAATCCGCTTTTCCATCTCGAAGTGCAATGGGTATTCTCTGAGGCATTTTGCCAAGTCAATACAATTGGGCTGCTAGAGTTATATGAGAAAGGTTTACTCTACAATGGCTGAGTACGAACGTTCCATAACGATTAACGCAACAAGGCAACAGATTGAAGATTTTGTTTCGGACGTAGATAATCTTCCCAAGTACGTACCGACGACGAAACATGCAGAGCCGCAACAGGGCGAGCGTGTACGCGTACAGGGCGAGGCTCCTAACGGTCACAAATATGACGCCGACGGCTACTTCCGAAGAGATGACAGCAAACATCGTCTCGAATGGGGGTCCGATGGTGAGAATCATTATGCTGGCTGGCTAGAGTTCAAAGGCTCCGATGTGAGCACACCATCGCAAGTAACTGTTCACCTCACTATTGATCCACCACCTAATGTAAGCAAACAGATGGCTCAACAAAAAGGGAGCCAGGATCAGGCGATTGAAGAGGGACTGGACAAGTCGCTGCAATCAATCAAAAATCTGCTCGAAGGAACAGGTGGTAAAGAGGAAGTTTGACCTTCGTAGAGACCTATGGAAAACTAACGTATTCTGTCCTCTTCGCTATGGCGAAGAGGACAGAATACGTTAT
>CAXUGH010000149.1:6673-7598 GCA_964250365.1 uncultured Ktedonobacteraceae bacterium | reverse complement strand
TAAAATTTCTCATAAAACCCACTCGCCCCAACACCGCTATTTGTTTTTAATAAAAAAATTTGACACAACATTTCTTACAATCTCGACAAAATCGGCTTTGATGCTTGCACCACCAACAAGCGCACCGGCAATGTCGGGGAGTGCCATAACTTCGGAAATATTTTCGGAGGTGACGCTGCCACCATAGAGAATGCGTAGCGTACTGGCAACCTCTTCACTATACATCTCGCGATAAAGCTGGCGAATGTTCGACGCAACTCTACCAGCACCTTCCGCAGTTGCCGCCTTTCCGGTACCGATTGCCCAGATTGGCTCATATGCTACCACAATATTATCGAGCTGGTCTTGCGGAAAGCTACATAAGCAGTTTCTTACCTGCTCCTGAATAACCTGCTCCGTCTGTCCAGCTTCGTGCTGCTCATCGTTCTCGCCAATACAAATGATTGGGCGCAAACCGAATTGTAAAGCCGCAAGTGCCTTTTTGTTGACCAACTCGTTGCTTTCGCCAAAATACATGCGCCGTTCAGAGTGACCGAGAATAACGGTGCTACATAGTTCGCGCACCATTGTTGGCGAAATCTCACCGGTAAAGGCACCCTTCTCCTCGAAATACATATTCTGTGCGCCCAGTTCAACATAGTTTTGCAGCGATGATGGTAATGTGTCGAGTACTGTTCGTACCGCGATCAGCGAGATGCTTGGTGGACAGAGAATGCAGAGTGTTTGGGAACTACCATAGAGAACCTGCCCAAGTTGCGGCAATATCTCCTTGACAAATTGTTTTGCCTCGTTCGGACCGTAATTCATCTTCCAGTTGCCCGCAACGACTGCTGTACGAGCGCGTGCCATTCCTAATCCTCCATATATAGGTATTGTGGAGTCATGGAGAAAGAAATTGCACATGTGCAATTTCTTCCTCCATGAC
>CAXUGH010000149.1:0-6663 GCA_964250365.1 uncultured Ktedonobacteraceae bacterium | reverse complement strand
CTGCAATGCTGCAACTCCTGGCAGAGTTCGCCCTTCGAGAAACTCCAGAGAAGCACCGCCACCAGTCGAAACATGCGTCATCTTATTGGCGGCCCCAGCATGTTCAACCGCCGCCGCTGAATCGCCTCCACCGATGATCGTCGTTGCACCTTCCTGAGTTCGATTCGCCAGTATCTGGATTATGCTATTAGTGCCTTCCGCGAACACTGGCATCTCTGCCACGCCAAGTGTGCCGTTCCAGATAATCGTATTCGCGTCTGTTAACGCCTCACGAAAATTGGCGACGGTGGCGGGACCGATATCCAGAATTCGCCAACCCTGCTTGGGTACCTGATAGCACGGAACATCCTTATGTGCCGCATCTGGTGCGAAACGGTCCGCGATCACGACATCCGAGGGGAGATGAAACGTGATATGGCGGGTGCGAGCCTTGGCGATCATTTCACGTGCAACATCGAGTTTGCTCTCCTCAAAGAGCGACTCACCAATCTCATAGTTTTCGGCGGCTAAAAACGTGTTCGCCATGCCGCCGCCAATCAGGACGATATCGGCAAGTTCAATCAAGCGTTCCAGCACGTCGATTTTGTCGGAGACCTTTGCTCCACCGATGATAGCCGCAAATGGTCGCCTGGGATTTTCCAACGCTGAACCGAGGAAGTTCAGTTCTTTCTCCATCAGCAAGCCAGCGACTCCTGGCAGAATGTGTGCGACGCCCTCTGTCGAAGCATGAGCGCGATGAGCCGTGCCAAATGCATCATTGACGTAGATATCACCGAGGTTGGCTAATTGTTGTGCGAATGCTGGGTCGTTTTCCTCTTCCTCTGGATGGAAGCGAAGATTTTCCAGTAGCAACACTTGTCCCGGCTCTAACGCTTTCGCCTGTGCCTCGACCTCTGATCCAACGCTATCGCTCGCATTTTGCACCAGTCTGTGTAATAGCTCGCTCAAATGTTGCGCGATAGGAGCCATACGGAGCGTCTCGACAATCTTGCCCTTTGGTCTGCCGAGATGCGACATTAGCACAACCGAAGCCCCACCATCCAGCAACGCTTGAATGGTGGGAACCGCAGCCGAGATACGAGTGTCATCGGTGATGTGTTGATTCTCATCGAGGGGAACGTTGAAGTCAACGCGCACCAGTACGCGTTTCCCTCGAACGTCGATATCGCGGATTGTCTTCTTATCCATTAGAAGCCCTTTTGACCAACAAAGTTCGCAAGGTCCGCCACGCGACTCGAATAGCCCCACTCGTTGTCATACCATGCGATTACCTTGACCATGTTGTTGCCAAGCACCATTGTCGAGAGGCCATCGACGATAGACGAGTGCGAGTCGCCACGATAATCTGTCGAGACCAACGGCTCTTCGTTGATATCGAGAATGCCTTTGAGTGGTCCCACCGCCGCCTCTTTGAAGGCATCGTTGACGGTCTCTTTTGTCGCTTCCTTGCGTACCGTTGCCACGAAGTCAACAACAGAGACCGTCACCGTTGGCACACGTAGCGACATACCATCGAAGCGACCTTTGAGTTCTGGAATGACCAGAGCCAGTGCGACAGCGGCACCGCTAGTCGTCGGGATAATATTCGCTCCCGCAGTGCGAGCGCGTCGCAAGTCCTTGTGTACTTGGTCGAGGATGCGCTGATCGTTCGTGTACGAGTGGATGGTGTTCATCAGGCCATACTCGATGCCGAAGCTATCATTGAGAACCTTCGCCGTTGGCGCGAGACAGTTGGTAGTGCAGGAGGCGTTAGAGATGATATTGTGCTTGGTTGGGTCGTAGACGTTATCATTGACGCCGAGTACAATCGTCAAGTCCTCACCCTTCGCCGGTGCCGAAATAATAACTTTCTTCGCCCCGCCACGCAGATGCGCTGCTGCTTTGTCTGCATCCGTAAAGAAGCCAGTTGACTCGATCACAAGCTGTACACCAAGATCACCCCACGGAATTTGCGCTGGATCACGTTGTGCAAGAACCTTAATGCTATGCCCATTGACGATAAGTGCCTCCGGCGTAGCCTCGACCTCACCAGGGAAACGTCCGTAGGTAGAGTCGTACTTGAGTAGATGAGCATTCGTCTTCGTATCAGTAAGGTCGTTGATAGCGACGACCTCAATGTCTCGTGGATAACGTTCCAGCATTGCCTTCATAGATTGGCGACCAATACGCCCAAATCCATTGATGCCTACGCGTAAAGCCATGTCGTATTCTCCTATCTTTCTTCTCAAAATGTTTCACGTGAAACATTGCCAGTTTTCTGTCTGGGACACTATTAGGGTATCATGTGGTTACGTAACTAGGCAAGGTATTTAATGTTCATATGTTAGGGGCAAGCCCTGTATACAACGAACGTGGTATAGGGGCAATAATTCATTACGCCTTCGTCCTCGTCGATTCCGTTTTCTATGCATTGATTCCGTCCCTCAATCCCTGCTCACGTTGTTGATCGGGACGAGGGCGTAATGAATTATTGCCCCTACACCACGTCAAACAATGGGAATGACGCCAATAGAGAAGCGCACATATTCATCGCTATAACCAAAGCCTGAGCCTGGAACGCTAGCAATACCCGTCTTCTCGAAAAGCGAAAATGCATCTTCGCCCTCTTGCAGTTTGCTCCAGTTGTAGACCGTTGCGTCGTCGTCAAGGTAGATGTGCTTGAAAATGTGCAATTGCTCATCGAGACGCTGTATTTGTGCGATGAAACGCTGGCGACGCAGTTTGTAGAAGGCACGCAACTTATCGGCAAGGTAGGGATACGTATCGAACAGGTGCATGTATGCCATAAAGCGCAACTGCCATTCGCCAGGGAGCGATGCCATTGTATTCGTCCATGCAGGCGTGAACGTTGGCATTCTGTCGGCGTTACCTATCGTGACCCAGCCAAAACGTTCGCCCGTCAAGCTATATGTTTTTGAAAAACTGCTTACAAAGATGGTAGAGCGCAATACGTCCTCTGCCGCGAATGTTGCCATACGCGCTCGATCATGTTCTGGATTGCCTGTACCAATGTATGCAAGATCAGCTACAATCGTGACCTCGTGCCCATGTTCTCTATGCTTTCTCAGCACAGCATGTATAGCGTTCAGTTCGTCGTCAGTATAGGCGAAGGTAGTGGGATTGTTGGTGACGGTGAGGTACATGACTCGAATATCTGTGTGTTCGGTGAGGAGTTCGTCAAGTTCTTGCGCCGTTATCTTGAAACGATGCTCTTCAAGCGTTTTGAAGTGATGAAGCCGATAGCCATACGAGCGTGCCTGCCATTCTGGAACACCGAAACCCGGCTCTGGAAAAAGGACTGCTACATCGGTAATACCCCGAGCCTGATAATAGACATGTAAAGCTCGCAGAACTTTATCAATGCCATCCATCGCCCCCAGACTTGCGCCGATCTGCTCTTTCTGTACTGGCAAACCCCAGCGTTGCATCTCCTGTGCCAGCCGCTCGCGTAGAATTGGATTCCCAATACCATAGATATCATACATGCGCGGATCGATGGAGTGTGAGAGCAATAAACGCTCAAACTCCATCATCTTATCGCGCAACCAGAGGTATCTTATACCTGTCGCAGTGTAGCCATTTGATTGCTCACCAGGAAGAGCAATACCCACCTCATCAGCGAGAGTTCGATAATCTTCTGGACCGCCATCCACGCCCTCATGTTCAGTGATCAGGCGAAGATTGATATCACCAATGGTGCGATTGACAATTTCGGATGAAATGATATCCTCTGGAATACCGGCGTCACGACATTCTTGTTGCAATTCTGCTACGATTCGTGCCATAACGCGGATTGGTCCCGGACCCTCTTGAATATGTGGGCGATAACGTACTAATATAGCATGTCGGAGTTGTTGAAGTTGTGTATGATAATGTGATGAGTGGAATGAAGTGGAAAGTGAAGATTGGAAATCCTCATGGATAATCACCGTATATGCTCCCTTCGTATTACGCGCATCGTGGCGTACCCGGACGACAACATCGTCGTTGACCTGTCGCTAATTAAGTGTAACACATGGAGAGGGGCGTAGCAAATGATAGATGTTTCACGTGAAACATCGTAAAGGACACATGCATATGTTGAACGGAAAAACTGTTGTCGTGACCGGTGCTGGACACGGCATTGGTCGCACTCTTGCACTTGGTTTTGCGGAGCAAGGCGCAAAAGTGCTAGTGCATTATGCTCACTCGCAGCAGGGAGCGGAAGATGTGGTGCAAGAAATCGAGGCTAACGGTGGACACGCTGCGATACTACAGGCCGATTTAAGTCAACCAGAACAGATAACACGCTTCGTCAAGAAGGCACATACTATACTTGGTCCTCTCGATATCTGGATTAACAATGCAGGTGCAAGTGCCAATTCACGAGAGACGAAGGGGATGGATGAAATCGCCATCTTTGAACGTCTTATGGCTGTTGATGTGATGGGCGCATGGCAATGTTCACGTCAAGTCGAGCCTTTGATGAGAGATGGTGGTTGTATTCTCACAATGGGTTGGGACGGTGCTATCGCTGGAGCCGCTGGTCTGACAAACCAGTTGTACGCGATGAGTAAGGGTGCGGTAATGGCTCTAACGCGTTGTCTCGCCGTAGAATTCGCTCCGCGTATTCGTGTCAATTGTATTGCCCCCGGTTGGATTGAAAACGAGTGGTCGAGCAGTCTATCAGAGGCGACGCGGCAAAGAATGATACGTAACGTACCTATGCAACGTTGGGGTACTGCACAAGATGTCCTCGATATTGCGC
The DNA here is from genome assembly GCA_964250365.1 of uncultured Ktedonobacteraceae bacterium. GTDB lineage: Bacteria > Chloroflexota > Ktedonobacteria > Ktedonobacterales > Ktedonobacteraceae > JBBQVS01. The sequence goes on along the minus strand of CAXUGH010000149.1, from coordinate 1,916 downwards.
TCTTTCTCGCTTCGCCTGCCGCTTCCTACATCACAGGACAAATTCTTCCAGTAAATGGAGGAGAGATTCGACAGTAATGTTTCACATGAAACATTATTGCCGAATCTCTCTTAGTATGTTCCACGATTACTATGTTTCACGTGAAACATTACTCCTCTATAACAAACACGCCATTCTTCACGGCCTGAGTAAGTGTCGCTATGTCTGGTGCTAGTGTGCGATCCTGCTCCAATTTAGGTACAAGCTTACGTACTCGCTCAAAGGCTACCTGCACACCTAATCCGGGGTGAAGCGGCTCACGAAACTCTAACATCTGAGCCGCACATATCAGCTCAATTGCGATAACCTGTTGAGCTTGTTCGAGAACTCGTAGTAGCTTATGAGCACTCGTTACACCCATGCTGACAAAATCTTCCATGCCTGCCGAGGTGGGAATGGAGTCGATGCTTGCTGGATGTGCCAGTATTTTTATTTCGTTCACCAGTGCCGCCGCTACATATTGCGCTATCATCAATCCCGAATTGAGGCCGGGATTTGGCGTCAAGAACAGCGGCGCACCACCCTTATCCCACTCATGTGGTCCCAGCAAATCGAAGATGCGTCGCTCCGAGAAACTCACCAGTTGCGCCAGTGCAATCGCTAGCATATCCAATGCGAGTGCAAGAGGTTGTCCGTGAAAGTTGCCGCCACTGATTACGTCGTTCTCCTCTGGAAATACCAGCGGATTATCTGTGACCGCTCCTAACTCACGCTCAAAAACATTTTTGCAATACTCTAGTGCGTCGCGGATAGCTCCGAACACCTGTGGCGCACAACGTAGCGTATAGGGGTCTTGTACTCTCGGACAATCGCGGTGGCTCGCGCAAATCTCGCTTTCGCGTACCAATGCGCGAAGATGTGCGGCACTTTGTTGTTGTCCTATCTGTCCGCGCCGCGTATGAATGCGTGCGTCGAGCGGGACATGGCTTCCGAGCAATCCCTCAAGACTCACCGCATACGCAACCTCGGCACTCTGTATCAATGCCTCTGTATCAGCAAGTGCCAGAATCGCCACCGCCTCCATAAGATGAGTACCATTGATAAGTGCCAGCCCCTCCTTCGCCTGCAAACGCAATGGTTCCAGTCCAATATGCAAAAGTACCTCAGTACCAGCAGTTCTTTGACCGTTGTAAAAAGCCTCGCCTTCACCAACCAATAGCAGTCCAAGATGTGCTAACGGCGCGAGATCACCGCTGGCACCAACTGAACCACGCGAGGGAATATATGGATAGACGTGTGCATTGAGTAGAGCGAGCAGCGATTGTACAATCTCGACACGTACACCCGAATGACCTCGTGCAAGGCTAGCGGCAAGTAACAGCATCATGGCACGCGTAACCTCTTCGCTCAAAGGTTCGCCCACGCCCGCCGCATGACTACGCAGCAGATTATGTTGCAGGTCTATCAATTGCTCTTGCGGAATACGCACACTACTCAAATGTCCAAAGCCAGTTGTCACTCCGTAAACTTTCTTACCCTCAGCCGCGATAGTGTCGATCACCGCTCTAGCAGCTTGAATAAGCTGGATCGACTCGTCCCCTAATGCTACTGGTGTATAATGTCGCGCAACCGCGAGTACCTCGTCACTCCTCAATGCCTGCCCATTCAACGTCACCTGTTGTATTGCTTTCGTCTCCATCGTGAAGACTCCTTTCAGGACTCCATTGTCTGTATTCTAACATGAGTGAAAAATAGAAGACAGTTTTTCGTAGGGATGAGAGAAGTCATTCCATGTTTCACGTGAAACATCGCTACCCCTACTACGTAATGTTTCACGTGAAACATCAGCAACTTATCCCACAAAAACTGATTGCACCAGATTTACGCCAAAGTGATAGCCAATCTCATGATAGTCCCGAATCGACCATAGCGCAAGC
>CAXUGH010000148.1:0-12099 GCA_964250365.1 uncultured Ktedonobacteraceae bacterium | reverse complement strand
AACAAACAGATAGTGGGAGATAAATTAGCATAACACATGCAAAAACAACAGGGTCGTTGACCCTGTTGTTTTTGCATGTGTTATGCTAATTTAGAAACGAGGAGCTGCTGCTTTTGGACGGTTGATGATAGCGGCAAGGGCTGCTACTACGGCAAGGGCACCAAAGGCTGCGGCGTGCTTGTAGTGTACAGCGGTTGGCGGCGTGGCGAGGACATGATAGACACCAGGAATGACATAATAGATGGCAATCAAAAGGGCGATGACGGCGATGGCGATGCCTGCATAAAAGATTGTGGTCTTGCTCATAAGTGGATAAACCTTTCTTTTTTGGGGTTTCAAATGGAGGCAGGGAGACCGCAAGGGTCTCCCCTACACATAGGAGATGTAGGGGAGACCGCAAGGGTCTCCCCTACATCTCCTTTTCTCACTGGTAATGAACGATGTATAAAGGGGATATGTAACAGAGAGGGTAAAACAGGGCAAGCCCTGTTTTGCCCTCTCTGTTAATGTATGAGAAGTTACTTGACGGTGGCTGGCTTGGCAACGAACATGCCAGCGACACCGGCGATGAGGACGATGGCACCAACGGCAATGGCGGCATAGGCTTTGCCGTGGAAGTGCATACCGACGAGCATAAAAATACCGGCAAGGGCAATAATGACTCCGAGTGCAATGGCTGCATAATAAACTGCTGGATTCTTCATGATAGTTTTCCTTTTCTTTAATGAAAATATAAGTTATTTGGGATTTTGGCCTTTCCAAACTCCTTCACTATAATAAACGCTTCTGGAAGTTTCTGCAACGGATAGAGGGACAGATTAGCACTTTTGGGTATTGAATATCGAGGAACAAAATTCGTAATTCTCCATCGCCGTTGGCGATGGAGAATTACGAATTTTGTTCCTCAAATTAAGGGAGGAAGGCTTGTGGCGCGGTTGTGTTGAGCGAGGGAATGGCGATGAAGAGTATCAGGGCGAGAATGCCAGCACCCCAGCAGTAGTAGGCGAAGGGGTCGAGGCGGCCCGTCTCGAAGTACTTCATGAGAAATTTGGTGCTGAGATAGGCGGCGACACCCGATAGAACCATACCAACCAGGATGAACAGGAGTTGCGAAGCTGGTTGCCCGAAGAGAAGTGGTATCTCGATTAGCGATGCCGCAAGGATGATTGGTGTACCCAGCAAGAACGAGTAACGTGCCGCATCCTCATGAGAAAGGCGTACACCCAGCCCTGCTACAATCGTCATACCGGAGCGAGAGAAGCCAGGAATGAGGGCAAGGGCTTGCGCTAAACCGACGACGAGAGCCTCTTTCCACGAGAGCGATGCGAGGGGACGGAAACGCACCTCACGCTCTTTTGGATTCATCGTTGCCATGTGTTTCTCGCTACGACGACGCAACAGTTCGCCCACAAAGAGAACTGAGCCGTTCACAACAAGAAAAGCGGCGGCGAGCAGGGGCGATGCGAAGAGTTGTCCGAGTGGCTTCTGTAGAAAGACGCCAATCAAGCCCGCTGGAATACAGCCTATGATAATGAGCCAGCTCACCCAGCTCTCGGTGCCTTGCTTTACCTCGCCCTCTTTCACACTATTGACAACGGTCTGGCCTACCTGTACCCAGTCGCGCCAGAAATAGAGAATCAGGGCGATACTTGTGCCAAAGTGCAAGGCCGTGATAAGAGGCAGAAAGCAACTATCGCCACCACAAGCGGTGCCATGTTCGATGTCACCCCACCCAAATAGGCCAGGGAGAATAACGGTATGACCAAGACTACTTATGGGAAACAGTTCGGTGACGCCCTGCAATAGAGCCAGAAGCAGAATTTGAATAATATTGGGTTGATGCGGCTGTGGAGTAGCCACGATATTTGCGATAGTTAGTAAACTCATGAATAGAAAGCTCTCTTATGATAGGTATTTTTGCTCATCTTGCTGGAATTCAGCATTCGTTTTGGCGAAGACGGCATGACCGTCTTTCTTGGTTAAAAAGTAGTAATAATCGGTATTAGGCGGTGCCGCCGCTGCTTGTAAACTGGTGAGGCCGGGGCTACAAATGGGGGTCGGAGGAAATCCTTTGACCACATAGGTATTCCAGGGACTGTCGGGGGCAATTTTTCCACCGGCGTCGGCAAGAGGAGTCCAGTATTTTGTGGGCGGCGACATTGTGTCGCGTGCATACTGCACCGTTGGGTCGGCCTGTAGTAGCCCGACCGTTTCATCGTTGGGTTTGTAGACGCGGTTCCAGTAGACGCTGGCAATGCCGCCACGCTCGGTTACATCATTGTTTGCACCCGCCTCTCGTTCGACGATAGACGCAAGCGTGAGCATCTGATAGAGCGAGAGCTGATGTTGCTGCGCCGTTGTGTCGAGATGATACTGATGAATGGTATCGGTCATCTGTTGCAGCAGCAGGTCGATTACATCGGTGGTGGTTGCATCAACGGGCACCTCATAGCTCGCGGGAAAGAGCAAACCTTCCATGCTACTGCCCTGCGGCACGTTCTTGAGAAGAGGATATTTGGCGGCATCGGGAAACTTGTCGATGTGTTTGGTATATTCTAAGAAATCGCTCGCCTTGAACTTGACGAGACCAGCAGCCGAGAATTGGCGTGCCAATTGTTCCAGGCGCCAACCCTCTACGATGAGAACACGAACTGCATCGGGTTGCGCGTTGAGCAACTGATCAATGATGTCGCTAATGGTCATACTGGTATTAAGCTTTTTATAGATGCCAGCTTCAAGGTGAGTATCTAACCCTTTGATACGTGCCCATATGCGGAAAGCGGTTGCATTGCGAATCAGTCCTTTGCTCTGTAAGTCGGTTGCAATCTGGTTTGTCGTTTCGCCGGGAGAGATTTCGATGGGAATCGACTTGCCTTTGCCAGTGGCAGTCACGGGCTGAAAGATATCGGTAGTCGTATTCCATAGATAATAGGTCAGGCCAAAGATAATTGCACCAACCAGAAGTACCGCTACAATAGCGACACGAGGACCTCTTCTCATGTTGTTCCCTCTACATTTCTCCCGCGAGAATCCAGGTAGTCCTGAAGAATCACGGCTGCGGCATATGCGTCGATCTCCTGAGCGTTACGACGCTTAGATGAACGCCGCCGTCTTTGTCTTGTGCGACCGATATCCTCTCCCCATGCATCGTCCTGATTCAGCAAGCGTCGCGCCTCAACGGTTGAGAGGCGTTCGTCCCAGAATGTTATTGGGAGCGAGAGAGAAGGTTTCAGGCGTTCGACAAACTCCTGTACCCATTTCCCTTGCCCGTGAATCTCTCCATCCATGCTAATTGGTAGCCCTACTACAAGTCCCTCGGCCTCGGTTTCGGCTATGAGGCGTTGAATGGCGGCGAAGGTTTGTGTCTCGTCGCGTGTGACGTGCAGAGTGGTGTACGGTGAAGCGAGAATTTCCCTTGCGTCACAGACTGCTACGCCGATACGCGCCTCTCCCACGTCCAATGCCATCAATCGCGTCATAGTGTTTTACCTAATCTCGGTTTGTTTTCTATACTACGTAGAACGTTCCAGGATGTTGCTTTCTAACCAATCTGGCTATATTGGGTCAACAAAATGGCGAATATTGCCCCCTCGCCGCCTACGGCGGCGAGAGGAGAGAAGAGACTGGGGCACAGCCCCAGACCCCAGTCAAGGGGTTGCACCCCTTGCATCCCCGCTTTTGCTGTTATTTATTCATTTTTTCTTAGGAGGCGTCACCGTATCTTCTGGTATGAGATGGATGGTGATATTGCTCGGCAGGTAGGATATCCAGCCCGGTGTCAAACTACTTTCGGGGTTGGTACCTGTGCTGATGTCTACACGCTGTACGCCTGGGATGCTTTGTAGCGTCTTGCGGGCATCTGCAACTGATTTGCCAGCGATGAGGCTGCGTAGATGTTGTACGTCGAGCGACTGCACAACTTTGCCAGCGGCTGTATAGTTCAGCGTCACCGTAGATTTGTTGTCGCTACTGGTTTTGAGATTTTGCACCTGCACAGGAAGTTTCGCATCATCGACGACGGTATAGCCTACAAAGGCTTTGTTTTTATCGGCGAGAATGTAGCGATTGAGTTGTGCGATAGAGGCGTGTTGCAGCGTAGCGGCTCGCACAATCAGCACAGTAACGCTCAGTCGAAGTTTAGCAGTGAAGGTGCCATCCGCCGTTGTCTGCCCAACTGAGGGGGCATTTTCCAATGTTTCGGCGCTTGTCAATATACCAGCATTGTCACCCGATGCGGTTTTCTGTGCGAGCCATGTTTTGAATTGACTCTGCAACGTGCTATCAAGAGACGCTTTGGTGGCGTCAATGTCCTTTTGAGAGACAGCCGGAGTATTGCCAACGCCACCGCTGGCAGTTGGTTGCTCATTCGTGACCGTTAGCTTGAGGTCTGAACTATTCATTTTGTTATACGTTACAATGGCGTTCAAGCTGTCCGGTGGAATAGCATTGATGCTACCTGCAGGTACGTTCCCACTTGTACCAGAAGTTTGAGCCTTGATGGGCACTTGAATCGTTGGTCCAACGTTGCTATTGGCTGTATTGACGACGGCCTCGGCCTGTGTCGCAAAGGCGGTGCCGCTGTTGGTGGTGACAATTGTGCCCGAAGGAATGGTTACAAGCACGTTGGATGCATTGGTGAAGGTGACTTCGCCGGTTGCAGGGGCGGTGCCAACCTTCGCGCTACTCGTAGCTTTACCCGTGCCCGTTGCCTCAAAGATATTATTCAACGAGTCAGCAGGAACGGTATCGAGAGTATTTCCCTGTTGACCAGTTGGCACAGCCCTGAGCGTTACTGCATGCGAGTAGTCTTTCGCTGGCAGCCTGAGCGTCACGTCAGCAGTTGGCACGAGCAATGCAGTTAAGCCAACCAACAGAATTAGTAAGGCGATGATCGACAAAATGATGATAGTAGACCTGCGCGACGACTGTGCAGGTAGCTTCCGTGTAGGCGCGGCTGCACGAGCGGCTGGGCGACGCTGACCGGCATTGGTGCCAGTACGTTGCGGAGTCTGAGTTTGCGGACGTGCTGCGGTATCGCGCGGTGCGTTGCCCAGTATCTGCTGTGAGGCACGCTTCGCCCCTGGTTGTCTGGGCACGGCTGGTGTCTCTGGCAAATCAATAAAGCTGCGAGATGAAGCAGCGGGACGCCCTGTATTACCTGTGTTGCGTCTAGGTTGCTGCGCTGGAATCTCTTCGGGTGGAATCACCACAGTTGGTTGGTCTTCAATTGGCGGTAAGGCGTCTGGCTCGTCGATTTTTGACGCAGGTGGTGGCGGGGGCGTATTCTCGCGGTTCTCGCGCCGACTGGTGCGAGGCGCGTTGTTTCTGTAGATACGAGATGGGCCAGAGCTTTCCGGTTGCTCCTGTTCAAGCGGCTCGCTCCAGACGTGATGCGGCGCATCCTGTGCGATATTTGGGAGGTCAAACATTTTTACGTCGCCACCAGCGTCTTCACCGAGGTCATCGACCTGAAACTCGTCGTCGAAGGTATCCTGCGGCTCGACATTGCGCTCGGAGACACTCGGCTCGTCTTCTTCGTCGAACTCGTTGGCATAGGCGGAGCCGCGCTGCTCTGAGAGCGGCGAGGGCGGAATTTTATCCTCCATCAAAGAAGAGTAGTCGGGCGACACCTCCTCGACATTTTCAGACTCCGATGGCAGAGGAGTTGTGCGATATTGTACACCCTGTGCAGGCTCGAACGCTTGCTGTTCGTTGTAGCGCGGCGTGGGTGGCACGGCAGGTGTAGCAGGACTATCGCTGTACTGAGCGTAGTTACGGATATCTGCGGCCTGCTGAATATCGATTGAATCTGCCCACTGGTTGCTCGACTCATCCTCCTCCTGAATGTTCGGGTCAGGACGGAAGGCGCGATTCTCTGGATGCAGGTCTACGATTTGTCCGGGTTGCTGTGCGTCTCTGCGTGTCGAGAAGGTATTGTTCTCACGGAAACTGCCCGTTGTGGACGACTCGAACGGTTGCTCTGTAGTGTAGAAGGTCGGGTCAGCAGGTGAGGAGCCGAACGATGGACTCGATGGCTCTTTTTTGCGCGATGCGGGATTCGCATTCTCGTTCTCGTCGTCCGCATCGGGAGGAAGCTGTACAGAGGGCTTTTTCGCCGCCTGCATCCGTGCCTGGGACGCGGTGAGTCGGCCTTTGGGGGCATTGGTACGTCCTGGTCGCGTGGGGGGACGCGACTTGCCGCTTATCGAGGCGGCCTGTGAATGGGCAACACGAAATTTGCCAGCCTGTGCCAGCGAGCGAATCTGTGGGTCTGTACTTACCACCAGTACATCTTTACCCATTCTACGTGCATCGGCATGTAGCACACGCCACGCAACCAAACTTCGCAACTGCGTTTGCGCTGGAATCACCATTGTCACCTGACGGTTAGTCGTTTTTTCCAGGCGTTCGCGTACCGTCGTTATATCATCTTCTGGACTAATATAGATTGGTATTTCATCAGCCATGAAGCTTCTCTACCCCCTCAGCGCATGTTCGTATCATCAAATATGCATGGTGTCGATGACGCGGTTGAGTGCCCTATCGAGAACATCGTTTTCGTTTTGCAGTTCGATGGCCTGGTATGCCAGAGCCATCGGTGTGATATCCTGCGCGTTGACCAGAAAGCCTTCGTCGTCGGCGATAGACCCGACCATTTCGGGCTGGACGGTGCGAATGATTGGCTGGCGCGAGAATGGCAGCCGTTCGGTCCATGGAAAGTTCTCCATGCGGTCAAGCAGGTCGGGCAGGGCAGAGCCACCACCAACCATGTAGATGGCGGGTGGCAGAAGTTCGCCCTTCGCAAGTTCCTCGATTAAGAGTTCGACGCTATCCATCCACGTCTGGCATTCAGGTGCGAGAATGCTCTGTATCTCGTCAAAACTGCTCCCCTTGATCTCACCGTTACTATATCCTACTTTAATACGTTCTGCATCTCTAATAGAGATACCCTTACTTGTGGCGATGCGGCGCGTAAAGGTACGTCCACCAAGGGCGAACATGCGCGTCTCTTCGATGCCGCCCTGTCGCACAAGAGCGATGTCGGTTGTGCCGCCACCGATGTCGATGAAGATGGCTCCGCTGTCCGCGCTCGCGTTCGAGCTAAGGCAACGTGCAAGCGCATATGGCTCGGCGACGATTGTCACCAGCGTGAGGTCGAGTCCCTGCGCGACTGTCTCCAATGCGCCTAATTGCATCAGGGGTGCGAAAGCACTAAAGAGCGTCAGTGTGAAGTGACGCCCACGAAAGCCAATCGGGTTGGAGACGATTTGCCCATCGATACGTGCGGTGATGACGGCGGCGTTGGTCAAACGCACCTCGATATTCTGGTAGCCTGTTTCGGCGGCGATGCGCTCTTTGGCATTCTTCAAAAGTTTTGATTGCGCGTTGGTAATCAGAGCTTCGAGTTCTTCAGCCGTTATGGGTTTGGACGGTTGCTGGCGCTGACGACTGACGGTGGTTGAGCTACCCTTGACCAGTTCGCCCGCGATACCAATAACGGCCTGTGGCGCGATCACTCCCCCCGCCGCCTGTTCCGCTTTGATCAGTGCTTCGTTACAGTTCGAGATGACGCCCGGAATATCCGTAACGATGCCATCGGACATATGCGAGTAGCTCTGAGCGTGACGGCCTACGCCAAGTACGCGTGCGTGTTCGCCCCGCACCTCGACGATAATGGCCTTTGCGTAGGCCGTGCCGATGTCGAGGGCGGTGAAGAGTTGACTATCGCCATTACCGCCGCTCACCGGCGGTTGCGCTTCGTCCTCGTACTCTTCGTTATCTTCATATTGTTGCTCTTCGTCGTAGTATTGGTCGTCCTGTCTTCGTCCCAGAAGACCGCCAAATAGACGTTGAATGAAATTCACCATTTACATGTCCAAACTGTATTGTTCATTTGAGGTTATCTTTAACGTAATTGGGTACGAGGTCGAGGGCAGAGGCGAGGGCGGCTTTGTTTTTGCCACCGCCTTGTGCCGATTCGGGACGACCTCCGCCCTTGCCTCCGAGTAGTTCGCCGACGGCTCCTGCTAGCTTGCCTGCATGCAAGCCGCGTTTGGTGAGGGCGGAGTCGATGTTGACCTGAATGCCGATGCGCTCACCCGCGTTGCTTGCCAGGACGACGACGCCTGGGTTTCTTAATTTACTACGTACTATGTCGCCCATTTCGCGCAACACTTTGTCGTCGGGCGCGTCTACCGTTGTCACGACGACTGGAATCCCCGCGACCTGTTGCGCCTGTTCAACGATGGCATCGGCCTGACGTACAGCCGCGTCACGCTGGAATTGCGTAATCTGGCGACGCACGGCGGTTAGCTCTTGTTGTAACTGCTCGACGCGAGCCTCAACGGTATCGGGCTGTGTCTGGAGCTTCGCGGCGATGCGCTCAACGGTGGCGGAACGATTTCTCAGATATGCCTCGGCTGCGCGACCCGTGAGTGCCTCGATACGGCGAATACCGGCGGCGATGCTTGTCTCCTGCACCGTGATATAAATGCCAATTTGCCCTGTCGAGGTGCAGTGTGTGCCGCCACATAGCTCAATGCTGCTGCCCATCGAGACAACGCGCACGAGGTCGTCGTATTTCTCGCCGAAGAGTGCCATCGCGCCCGTCTCCATCGCGTCTTCAAGTGGCATGATGGTCGTGTTGACTGGAAAGTCGGCGCGAATCCAGCGATTGATCTGTTCATCTATCTGCGCCAGTTCCGCATCGCTCAATGGATGTGGACAGGTGAAGTCGAAGCGCAGACGCTCCGGCTCGACGAGTGAGCCACGCTGCTCAACCTGTGTACCAATCAAATTACGTAACGCTTTATGTAACAGGTGTGTCGCGCTGTGATTCCGCATGGTATCTTCGCGTCGCTGCTCGACGACATCGGCCTGAACGCTATCGCCGACGCGCAGGTGGCCTTCGTTTAAGATACCATAGTGAACGATCAAGCCTTTGAGCGGACGACGCGTATCCTGGACATCGAAGACGCCTGTCGAACTCACGATAGAGCCGCGATCACCAATCTGTCCACCACTCTCAGCATAGAAGGGCGTTTCGTCGAGCAGGACGAGTGCCTGTTGCGGCGCACTGATGCTATCGGTCTCAGCACCGTCAACAACGAGGCCAACAACTCTCGCGCTATCTGTGATGCCTTGATAGCCAGTGAATTTTGTGGTGCCGAGCCGTTGCAGCAGGTTCGCCAAGGCGTTATCGTCTCGCGCCTGTACAAAGGTGCTGGCGGAGCGGCTGCGCTCCTGTTGTTTCTGCATCGCCGAATCGAAGCCGGAGGTATCGACGGTGAAGCCTTGCTCGGCGGCGATCTCTTGCGTCAACTCAACGGGAAAGCCGTGTGTGTCGTAGAGCTTGAAGACTTCCTCACCTGGAATAACGCTCTGCCCTCTCTGTTTCAGGCTACCGAGTAGGTCGTTCAAGAGGAGCAAGCCGGTCGTGAGCGTCTGGCTGAACTTCTGCTCTTCGAGATTGAGAATGTCGAGAATGCGGCTCTGTTGCGTGCGTAGCTCGGTATAGTGGTCGCCCATCAGGTCGATGACGAGATTGGCGGCCTCGGCGAGAAATGGCTTGTCGAGTCCGAGTAGCTTGCCATAGCGCACGGCACGGCGCAGAATGCGGCGGAAAATGTAGCCACGTCCCTCGTTGCTTGGTAGCACACCGTCGGCGGCGAGGAAGACAAGGGCACGCGAATGATCTGCGATGACGCGGAGGGCAGTATCTGTCTTCACGTCTCGACCATAGACAGTATTGGCAAGGTTAGCAAAAGAGTCGATGATGGCGCGGAACATGTCGGTATCGAAGACCGATTCTTTGCCCTGAATGACCATTGTGAGACGCTCAAGCCCCATGCCGGTATCAATGTTTTTGCGTGGAAGCGGCGTGCGGTTGCCGTCGATGTCCTGGAAGTATTGCATGAAGACAAGATTCCAGATTTCGAGGAAGCGTTCGCAGTCGCAGCCAGGAGCACAGTCGGGCATACCACAGCCATGCTCAACGCCACGATCATAGTATATTTCTGAATCGGGTCCACACGGACCAGATGCCCCCGGAGGTCCCCACCAGTTGTCTTCGAGGCGTACAATGGCCTCGTCGGGAAAGCCAGCGATCTCGCGCCATAAGCCAGGGGCTTCGTCGTCCTCTGGATGTACGGTTGGATGCAGACGGTCGGCAGGTAGGCCGACAACTTGCGTCAGGAACTCCCACGCGTAGGTGATGGCGTCGCGCTTAAAATAGTCGCCGACGGAGAAGTTGCCCAGCATCTCAAAGAAGGTCAGAGTGCGCTCATTGCCCACCTTGTCAATGTCGGTGGTGCGGAAACACTTCTGAGCCGAGGTCAGGCGGATTGCAGGTGGTGTCTCGCGTCCCAGAAAGAAGGGAATCATCTGCTGCATGCCCGCAGTTGTGAGCAGCACGGTGGGGTCGTTATGTGGCACAAGCGACGAGCTTGGCATTTTATAGTGGCCCTTGCTAGCAAAATAATCCAGATATCTAGCGCGGACCTGCGAACTGGTAATGGTAACGTCTACAGACACAACAACCTCCTCGATGGAAGCATAAACCGCTCTGGCACGCTCGTTTTGGGGTGCCGCACTCTTCCACGTTTATATTGTAGGGGCCTGATTTATCACGCCCTCTGTGTTGTAATATATGCACAAGAATAAATTCTATTATACGCCCTACGTCCATGTGGCGTATAGATGCATGAGCATTATAGCAAAAGGAAGGGCGTATCGCAATGGATAACGTGGCGCGGCTTGTTCTGCCACAACGTACACTGCTCGTTCTATGTGGAATGCCGGGGGCGGGAAAAAGCACGTTCGCACAGGGCTTCATAGAAGAGCATTACGCACAGGGCTTACGCGAAACGTCGATTGTCTCATCCGACTACTGTCGTGCGCTTGTCTGCGACGATGAAACCAACCAGCAGGTAAGTCGTGACGCCTTCGACCTGCTCTATTATATTCTGCAAAAGCGCATGTTACAAGACCGTTTCACTCTAGCGGATAGTACCGCACTTCTGGCGCATACGCGGCATCGCTTACTTGAGATGGCGCGAAAGATGCATTACGTGACCTGCCTACTCGTATTTAATACAGACACCGCGACCTGCATTGCCCGTGATCGAGGCCGCCACCGCATCGTAGGCGAGCAAGTGATCGCCTATCAAGAGGTGCTACTGCGCCAGACGCTTTTGGAAATTCAGCAAGAGGGCTGGCAACATATATGTATTGTCGAGGGCGATGAGAGGCCGAGGTTGACAATGCAATGAAGATGGGGATATGTGGGAGGAAATCATTACCATTATTACCAATATTACCATCATTACCGATTGGGGATGAGAGAACAATGAGAGATGCGTTCTCATCATGAGGTTCGTGAGGTAATTGTACCTGAGGATGGTGGAAAAAGCAAGGGAATACATGGATGCATGCGAAGATTTGCGGAATCGCATTCCAATTCCATTTTCCACAGAGATGCAATCCTTCTCTAAACAGAGTATAATAAAAATATATATGTCTTTCTTCCATGCATAGAAGAGTGAGGCACGAATTATCATGAATTCATATCGCAATAAGAATACGGTGCTGGTGCCGAGTAGCATGCTGAATAATCAGAGTACGGACCCGATGATGCCGCGCGTCACGGCACCGATACCCGCGCCGTTTATGATTCGGGAGTCGCGGGGACAACGGATACAACGAGGCATTCAGAATTTCTTCGCCGCCGTCTTTCGCAAGATCAACCAGCTTCTTGGGCTGGGACTGCTGGTACTATTGTTGCTATTGGGAACGCGTTTTGCGTTGAACTTCTTTGGCATTACGACCAGCGTCTTTACAGGCTGGGTCGATACGCTCACGGCACCGCTCGTCTACCCCTTCGTCAATCTCTCACCCGCTATCCCCTGGAACGGCTTCAGCATTGACGTGACCACGTTCGTCGCCATCGTCACATGGACAATTGCCGTCCTGATTGTGCGCCAATTCTTCCGCTTGTTAGGGAGTCGCTGGTAAAGGAAACAGAAACAAAAAACGGATGCATGCGACGCATGCATCCGTTTTTTGTTTCTGTTTCCTTCAACTCTCTAGTACCTTTTTCCA